>CAMBXJ010000108.1 GCA_945871455.1 Asaia bogorensis | reverse complement strand
GGGCGTCTGGGGCGTTGCGGCCCCTCATCGATGGCCCCGCATCGCGTTCGGGGCCGCGCCGGCCAGCCGCCACATGGTAGCCCGCTGAAAAGGCACACTATGTTTCCGGACAGACACTTATCGGCGTTGCCGGGATCGACCCGGCAACCTGTGCTTCAACGGAGTGGGGGCGGACAAGGTCCGGCCACGACGGTGAGAGGGCGACGACGCACACCCACGGCGCCGTCGTCGCGGGGCGCCGTGGACATGGCCGAGTCCCGGGTCAGTTCGACAGGCGCACCAGAGTGAAAATTCCCAGCGGCGGCACGCTGCTTACGTCCATGCCGCGCATGTCATCCGGGGACAACAGTGCTTCGATGGCGAAGTCGGGATGCCACCCCAGCGCGCGCGAACCCGGCGCCATGGCCCGTTCGATCCACCAGCGCGGCCCACGATCTGCCGAAAAATGGTTTACAAACAGGATATTACCACCAGGTTTGACAACTCGCCGGATTTCCGCGAGCAGGCGCCTGGGGTTGGGAACGACAGAGGCCACAAACATCGCGACCGCGGTATCGAACGCCGCATCTTCGAAAGTCGTCGCCTCCGCGTCCATTTCACAGAGGTCGCTGACATTGCGCAGACCTTCTTCTGCCACCCGCTCCCGCGCGCGTTCCAGCATCTCAACCGACAGGTCGATGCCGGTGATCCGCTTGTCCTTGTTGTAATGGGGCAGGGCCAGGCCGGTGCCGACGCCAACTTCCAGCACATCACGACCGGGAAGGGCGTTGACCGCCGCCACCGCGCGCTTGCGCCCGAACGAGGAGACCCCGCCGAACACGGCATCGTACACGCCGGCCCAACGTCGATAAGCGTCGACAATAGAGGCCGTATCCAACGCCACCGCGGGGGCCGTGCCTCGCCGCCGTCCCGACCCGTCGCGATGGTCCAGGGTATGAGTCATTGGTGCGTGTCATCCTTTCGTCATCTGCCTAAATGACACATCGTTTTCACGCAAGCGGCTTCCGGCCGGACGCGCAATCGGGAAAGGCTTGTGGGCTGCTTTCACCTCGGCCGACAAGGCCAGGCTAATGCACCGAACTCAGGAGCCAGCGAGGCCATAGATCATGGCGGGTGCTCTCTCATGCAAGGATGCAACAGTCCGGCGGAATAAGCGTTCGCAGCCCGCTGCCTGCCGCGACGTGTCGCCCGTGGCGCGACTCCGGCGTTGGGTCCAGAGCCCGCCGAGGCCGCGACTGTCACGCGTCGGCTGGCAGTTGTCCGTTGGCAGTTGCCCGCTGTCAGTTGCCCGTTGGCAGGTTCCCGCTGGCAGGTTCCCGCTGTCAGGTGTCCGCGGAAAGATTGACCGCGGCGGAACGGCCATTCTGTTGTTCTTCGATGTCGAAGCCCACTTTCTGGCCTTCGTTCAGACCGCGCAAGCCGGCCTTCTGGACAGCGCTGATATGCACGAAGATGTCTTTGCCCCCAGTGTCAGGGGCGATGAACCCGTATCCTTTGGTCGGGTTGAACCATTTCACGGTGCCGGTCGTCATGGACGTAGCCTTTCTGCCTGGGCGATACGGCCGCGACTCGGCGCCGGCGCCCTGTTGAACAGGGGCGCGGCGGACTGTATCCGCGACGCCCATCCCCTCGGCAGATGGGTGAAGCGTCGTTTGCGCGCGCCCCGGATTTCATCTGTCGAACAACCACGCTACTCCGCAAACGGAGCTTCGGCAACGAAGGCCATCGCCGCCGCGACCGTTTTTCACCGACACCGCCCACAGGCAGGCGGCGGAGATCGCGCGGCCCCAAATCGCGCCGATCCGAGGAAACGTCGCTTGCATCCACGCGGGTCCCACGCCATTTCGTTGGCAGGCCTTGCGTAAACGGGTAAACGATCAATGCGGCGTCTAGATTGGGGCCGAACATAACGTCTCGGCAGGAGCCGAGCGGGAACAGGGGCCGGGCGTGAGCGACGCCGAGCATGGAGGTTTCATTGGGTAGCTTCAGCATTTGGCACTGGCTGGTCGTGCTGCTGGTTGTTTTGCTGCTGTTCGGCGGCGGCAAGGTCAGCAGCTTGATGGGCGATTTCGCCAAGGGTATCAAATCATTCAAGAAAAACATGTCGGAAGGCGACGATGCCTCCATGGAGGCTACCGCTGACAAGCCGACCGGGACGATCCCCGGACCGGCGGCTGCTCCCGGCAGCGCCCAGGCCGCGACGCCGTCACGGGAATCTTCCGCGACCCGTTGATTGGCTGCTCTGGTATTGATGGCCCTGGCGGGGCAGCGCTCCCGTCAGGGATGACTGCCTTGTGGAGCCAGGCACGCCGCGGCCACCGGGTTTGTGGCCGCACGGCGGGCGTGCCGGACGCAAGCGGACCACATGGCGTTACGCCGCACCACATATCGGTCCCGACGCGCGGCCTCAAATCTCCCTCAAATCCCTAGCCCTTGTGGCGTGACGCCAGTTTGTCCACAACTTTTTGTGGTGCGGGCCGTCTCAGCCATTGAGCCGCGGCCGAGTCGCCGATACCATATCTTGTGCCGGTATCGGGAAGGGAACCCACTAGATGGATTGGAACGAGGAGACGATCCTTCGCCTGAGGACACTCTGGGGGGAGGGTCACTCGACGGCGGAAATCGGGCGGCGCCTGGGCGTTTCGAAGAATGCCATCGTCGGGAAAGCGCATCGGTTGGAGCTTGACGCGCGCCCGTCACCGATCAGAAGGGAGCCGCCACCGGCGCCGCCGTCCTGCATCCGCGGTGATGGCACGACCTTGCCGCCGTTGGCGAGCACCGATGAACCGGTTCCGCCTGCACCGATATTCGCGGCCGAACCCGCGGTGGAGACCCCAGCGCCGCAGCCGCAGCCCCCGGTCCGCCCCGTCGCGCCGACGCCGCTTCCCAGATTGGCGCCTGTCGCCGCGCGTCCGTATGGGCGGGTCATCACCTGCTGCTGGCCGATCGGCGAACCTGGCACCAGGAGCTTCCATTTTTGCGACTCGCCGTCCGAACCGGGCAAGCCTTATTGCGGGGAACATGCCAAGCTCGCCTACGTGAAGGTCCGGGATCGGCGAGAGGATGCTGCCTGATCGGACCTGACCCCGGCTTGGTGCCGCGGCCTGGTGAGTACGACCGTCCGGCCCAGATCGTCCGGCCGGCGCGTCTTATCGCCGCGATCGCAGCGGTGAACGACCTGCTCTGAAAGGGATCGAGCCGGTACGTCGCCGTCCCGATGAGCCGGGGGCCGCACCATCGCGGTCAGGGATCGGTGGGGTTGCGCTTGTGCGTCCGGCGACCTCGGCGTATGCGTCCGCCCGCGCCCAGCCACCTTGGGCTGACGCTGCGAAACGAGGCAACTCATGACCGAAGCCGATTCGCTGCCGCCCGGACGCCGATTGTCCGAATTTGTGGGGGAGCAGCCTGATCAGCCCCCGGTTTCGGTTCAGTCATGACGATCGCGACGGCGGACGAACGGGGCGCCAATCCGTCAGCCGGCAAAATGCTGATGGTTTTAGGCGTCGTCTACGGGGATATCGGGACCAGCCCGCTCTATGCCTTCAAGACCAGCCTCCAGCTTTTTACCGATGGCGGCATCGCCAACTCCGAGATCCTGGGCGTCCTGTCCATGATCTTCTGGTCGATGGTGTTGATCGTCACCGTCAAATACGTGCTTCTGATCATGCGCGCCGATAACCGGGGAGAGGGCGGGACCCTGGCCCTGATGGTGCTCGCC
This sequence comes from Asaia bogorensis, assembly GCA_945871455.1. GTDB lineage: Bacteria > Pseudomonadota > Alphaproteobacteria > Acetobacterales > Acetobacteraceae > Rhodopila. The sequence continues at coordinate 6,477 of CAMBXJ010000108.1, read as the reverse complement.
CAGCGCATGTGCACCGGCGTGCATAGCCGCAAGATCGTCGGTCTGGTCGGCATTGTCGGCGCCTGCCTGTTTTTCGGTGACGGCGTGATCACGCCGGCGATTTCGGTCCTGTCGGCGGTGGAGGGCCTGGAAGTCGCGGCGCCGGCCTTCAAGACCTATGTCGTGCCAATCTCGGCGCTGATCATCGTGGCGCTTTTCGCGGTGCAGTCGCATGGGACCGGCGCGGTAGGACGGTTGTTCGGCCCGGTCATGCTGGTGTGGTTCATCGTGCTGGGGGTCCTGGGCGTTTTCCAGATCGTCCAGAATCCGTCCGTGTTGCTGGCGCTGTCGCCCACCTATGCGATCGGATTGTGCATCGAGCATAAGGGGTTCGCCTTCATCGTGCTGGGTGCGGTGGTGCTGTGCGTCACCGGTGCCGAAGCGCTCTACGCCGACATGGGCCATTTCGGCCGCCAGCCGATCCGGCGCGCCTGGATCATGTTCGTGCTGCCCTGCCTGACCCTGAACTATATGGGCCAGGGGGCGCTGGTGATGTCACATCCAGAGGCGGTCGCGAACCCGTTCTTCTTGCTCAGCCCGGAATGGCTGCGCTTGCCGATGGTGATCCTGGCGACCTTGGCGACGGTAATCGCCAGCCAGGCGCTGATATCGGGGGCCTTCTCGGTCACCCGCCAATGTATGCAGCTTGGGTTCTTCCCGCGCATGACAGTCCGTCACACCTCGAACACCGAGGAAGGGCAGATCTACATCCCGCAAGTGAACATGTTGCTGGCCGTTGGCGTGCTGGTGCTGGTCTTCGCGTTCCGTTCCAGCGAGCATCTGGCGGCGGCCTACGGGATCGCGGTGACCGGCACGTTCTTGTGCGACTGCGTATTGGCGACGGTGGTGTTTCGGCGGCAGTTCCATTGGCCGCGATGGGCGGCGGTGGGCCTGTTCGGGGCGTTTTTTCTGGTGGACGCGACGTTCTTCGCCTCCAACGCACTGAAAATTCCGGAAGGAGGCTGGGTGCCCCTCGCCATGGCCCTGGCCTTGCTGGGCCTGATGACATCGTGGCGTCGCGGGCGCGATCTGCTGCTGGCGCGCTGGAAGCAGGACAGCATGCCGCTTGCGCCATTCCTGGCCCGCTTGCCGCAGTCGCGGACAATCCGGGTGCCGGGCATGGCGGTGTTCCTGACCGGCAACCCCGATTACGTGCCGACCGCGTTGTTGCACAACCTGAAGCACAACAAGGTTCTGCATGAGCGGGTCCTGTTCGTCACGGTTCAGAACACCGACGACCCCGAGGTTCCGCGATCCAGGCGCACCGAAGTCTCCGAACTCGGCACCGGCATCTTCCGGGTTGTACTGCGCTACGGTTTCATGGAAAGCCCGAATATCCCGCGGGAGTTGGAGGAACTGGGCGACGCGGTCCGATTCGATCCGATGCAGGCCAGCTATTTCCTGGGTCGCGAAGTGCTGGTGCCCGGCATGGAGCCCAAGCTGTCCTGGTGGCGGCGTTGGCTGTTCCTGTTGATGGCGCGCAATGCGGTGTCGGCGACCGAATTCTTTAGGATCCCGAGCGACCGCGTCGTCGAACTGGGCGTCCGGGTCGCGATCTGATCGGCGGACCGATGGGAATCGGCCGAGGGGAATTGGCCAGCGGGATTTGCCAGTCAGGAATATCGCTCGGCCGTCACAGCACAATGGCGCCCCGGCGACGGGCGCGCGCGTCACTGGTCCCGATGGCCGTGGCCTGGTGGGCCAAAGTTCCACGTTTGACGCCGGGGGAAGCAAGGCCGTCCTGGCGGGTACAGGGCCAGACGGCCGCCCTTGAGGGACGGCCGTCATTCAGTTCTCAAAGGCCCTGTCACGGGTGGGACGATTGTCCATCGCTCACCGCCGCCGGATGATGTTTGCCGCCGAGGCGACCATGGCAACATCCTACCCAGACGAGGTCGGACGGCGGCTTTAGCGGGATCCGACGCATCAGGCGACGCGATGCCGAGCCGAATGATACGCCATCAGGTTGTGCGGGCGGATGTTCGCGTCCTCGGCCAGGACGGTCCGTCTGGACGACGTTCAGTACCAATCGACCGAACCAGATACCCATGGCGACAGCGGCCACCCACAGGTCAGTGGTTGGGGCGGTTGGTGTAAAACCAGCGCTCCATTTCAGGGGGAGCACGATTTTCTCCACGTGACGGCGGGTGCGGGACCCAGCATTCACGGCTTGCGGTGTTGATCTCCGCAAGGCCATGAATGGCCTGCCTGCGCGGACGATGACAGTGTCGGCCGTTCGCGCGTCAAATGGGGCGTTTATCGTTGCGCTTTGCCTTAATGTGGGGCCCCGGTCAGGGCAATAAAGGCCAGGGCCGAGGCGACGGCAATGATAAGCCCGACCATGAACGGTATAAAGTGGCCGTCGGTACGCTCGGTCACCTCGACGGTTGGGTGGATTTCGGCGTTCATGAGTGTGGTTGTCATTGGTTATCTCCTGCGCCAAGCGGACCTTTCCCCGCTGTCCAGACCACTGTCGCCCATGGCTGATCGACTTGCTTTGACGCAGATCAAACAAGTCGGCTCCGAACCAATTGCGGGCACGGTCACGAGATCGATGCCAGAATATTGATGTCGGGTGATCGATCAGAGGCCGCACCTAATCGGACTGCGCCGATATCCGGCGATCGGACCTGATCGTGTGGTTCGCGCACGTCATGTCCGCCTTTGAAGTCACTGACCTGAATGGCGTGCGTTCGATTGGTACAGCGCGATGGCGCGTGGCATCTTCCGCGTTTCGTGCCAAAATCCGAATGGATTGTGTCTTTTGTCGTCGCAGCGGTTATTTCGGAAAAAATTTTGTAATGATTTGACAACCTGGGCGACGGTATAAGTATGTTATCGCAACCGATCGAGAGACCTGACCGTATCGGCCGTCTGGCCGTCGACTCCAACGGACCTAACGCCGTCGAGGTAACAATTTGAGAAGGCAGGCACAAATGACCACGCAAGACGCAGGCAACGAACTGGCTGACATCCTACGATCCGCGATTGTCGAACTGGTCCGTCGCGAAGGGCCCGACCTGTCTTCCCGTCAACTCGGCGTGATCCTTACCTGCTACCTCGAACCCGAGGCTCAGACCGTCCGCGGTCTCGCCGCGCAGTTGGAGGTATCGAAGCCGGCGATCACGCGCGCGCTCGACCGTCTGGCGGATTTCGATCTGGTACGACGCAAGATCGATCCGCTGGACCGGCGCAGCGTCCTGATCCAGCGGACCCCGAAGGGCACGATCTATATGCGGGATCTTCGGACGATCATGCGCAAGGCCGCGGCGGAACCGCCGGCGACCGGCATGGCCCCCAAAGGTTCGCCACCCAAGACCGGACGCGGCGCGCGCGCGAAAACCTGAGCCGGCGTTGCCGCCACCGCGAAGTTTGACTATCCAGGGGGCGGAGGTCCCCTATGCACGATGCCGAGCGTCCGACGCCATGGACGAGCCAGACTGATGTGATGAGTAAGCAGGGCTTGTATGGCGATCTTGCGTTGGAACTCGACGGGCTGCTGAGCGGGGAGGTCGACCCTACCGCGAATGCCGCCAACGCCGCGGCCGCGATCTATCACAGCCTGCCCTCCCTGAATTGGGCCGGGTTTTATTTCCTGCGCAATCACGAACTTGTGCTTGGCCCGTTCCAGGGCCGGCCAGCCTGCGTGCGGATTCCGCTTCCCCGCGGCGTGTGCGGCACGGCCGCCGCCGAACGGCGGTCCATCCTGGTGCCGGATGTGGAGGCGTTTCCCGGTCATATCGCCTGCGATACCGCGTCCCGGTCCGAACTGGTCGTGCCGCTGCTGGACGGGAACCGGCTGTTGGGGGTTTTGGACCTGGACAGTCCGATCGTCGCCCGGTTCGATGCCCAGGATCAGGCCGGCTGCGAGGCGCTGGCCGCGATCATCGTTCGGCATATCGCGCCATTCGTGCTTACCTGATCGGGCCGCACCATCGCGGCTCCGTTCACGGGAGTGGAACTGTTATGCTGATCGACCACCGCACCTACACCGTGCGTCCAGGTTCCATGGGCGCGCAAATGGCGCTGTATGAGAAATACGGGATGGCCGCGCAGAAGCGCCATCTGGGTGAGCCGTTGATCTACCTGATCACTGAATCGGGTGAGATCAACACCTATATCCATGCCTGGATCTACAAAGATGCGGCCGATCGTGCCGCCAAGCGCGCCGCCATGCAGGCCGATCCGGAATGGCAGGAGTTCATGAAGCGCAACGCCGAAGCGGGGTATCTGCTGGCACAGCGCAACAACCTGATGGCTCCGGCGCCGTTTTTCACCCCAGCGGTTAAGCCGAAGGGCTGATCCGGCCCCTGATCGCCCTGCCCGACATCGCGCTTGCGGCGTCGGGTTGGGTGACGGACGCTTGGCGATTCCGGCGTCGGATCGAGTGGCGCTTGCTGGGTTCCGCCATTGACCCGGTCGGCTTCGGCCGAGGGGCGGCTTACGGGTGCTCTGCCCTGGCACGATCTGATGGATGGCGCCGGTCGGCTTCGGCCAGCGCGCTGTCCGCAGGCGTATGTCGTTCGAGAGGCGCCATTCCGCTGTTGCGGGCTGACGGGCAACCGGTCGGGCCGGCCACGAGCGCGTCAGAGCGCGGCAGGCGGAGCGTGGAGCTGTTGGAAGGGCCAAATTAGCGATTTATAAATGCGGTCCATGCTGAAACGGAAACGGCGGCTGGAATTGGCCAGCCGCCGTCAACCAAGGAGGTATCGATGACCGAAACTCATCGTTGTCCTCTACGCCGGATACTGGTGATCCTGACGATCAAAGTCAAGATCATCCTGATCATCCGGAGGTAGGAGACGGGCCAGTCCTTCGGGGCTGGCCTACTCCTTGGGTTGGCCCATTCCCGGCGTTGGTTACGACAGGGCCTTCTTTAACGCCTCATTGATCAGCGCCGGATTGCCCTTGCCGGCCATCGCCTTCATCGTCTGGCCGACGAAGAAGCCGAACAGCTTATCCTTTCCGGATTTGAATTCGGCGACCTTGTCCGGGTTCGCGGCCACGATTTTCGCCACCACTTCATCGATCGCGCTGGTATCCGTGACCTGGCGCAGGCCCTTCTCGTCAACGATACTTGCCGGGTCCTTGCCGGTTGCCACCATCGCCTCGAACACGTCCTTGGCGATGCGGCCGTTGATGGTGTTGTCCGCCATCAGGTCCAGCAGCTTGCCCAGGTTCTCCGCGCTCACCGGTGGGTTCTCGATCGAGCCGCCCGTGCGGTTCAGTGCCGCGAAGAAATCGCCGGTCACCCAGTTTGCCGCGAGCTTGGCATCGCGTCCCTTGGCCACGGTTTCGTAGAACGCGGCGGTTTCCTTCTCCGCGATCAGTACGCCCGCGTCATAGGCGGTCAGCCCATACTCCCGCATGAACCGCGCCTGCTTCGCGTCCGGCAGTTCCGGCAGGCCCAGCCGCAGTTCCTCGATCCAGGCCTCATCCAGCACCAGCGGCAACAGATCGGGATCGGGGAAATAACGGTAATCATGCGCGTCCTCCTTGGACCGCATCGGCCGGGTGATCCCGCGCGCACTGTCGAACAGCCGCGTTTCCTGCCGCACCGTGCCGCCCGACTCCCATACCTCGATCTGGCGTTGCGCTTCCGCCTCCACCGCCTGCATCACGAATCGAACCGAGTTGACGTTCTTGATCTCGCACCGGGTCCGATACGGTTCCCCATGCTTGCGCACTGATACGTTCACGTCCGCGCGCATGGACCCTTCTTCCATGTTGCCGTCGCACGTCCCCAGATAACGCAGGATCGAGCGCAATTTGCGCACATACGCCCCGGCTTCCTCCGGCGAGCGGATATCCGGCTCCGACACGATCTCCATCAGCGCCACACCGGCGCGGTTCAGGTCGATGAAGGACTTGGTCGGATGCTGGTCATGCAACGACTTGCCGGCATCCTGTTCCAGATGCAGCCGGGTGACGCCGATCTGCCTGGTGGAGCCGTCGGACAACTGCACCTCCACCACGCCGGCGCCGACGACGGGGTGTTCGTACTGGCTGATCTGGTAGCCGGACGGCAGGTCGGCGTAAAAATAGTTCTTGCGGTCGAAATGACTGACCACGTTGATATGCGCGTTCAGCCCGAGGCCGGTCCGCACCGCCTGTCGCACGCATTCGCGGTTGATCACCGGCAGCATGCCGGGAAACGCCGCATCGACGAAGCTGACCTGGGTGTTCGGCTCTGCCCCGAACGCGGTGGCCGATCCGCTGAACAGCTTGGCGTTGCTGATCACCTGGGCATGGACTTCGAGGCCGACCACAACCTCCCAGGTGCCCGTGCTGCCTTCGATCGCGTATGCCATTGCCTCAACCTCCCGCCCGAATACGCGGCAGCGCGGTAAACCCGGCCGCCCGTTCGACCTCCGCCGCAACCGCGAACACCGTCTCCTCGTCGAACACTTTCCCGATCACCTGCAACCCCAGCGGCAA
>CAMBXJ010000107.1 GCA_945871455.1 Asaia bogorensis | reverse complement strand
CTTGACCCGCCAACCCGCGCCGCAACGGCAATGGGCGGGTTGGCGGGTCAAGCCCGGCAATGACGAGGAGGGGGCCGCGCACAGGTCAATGATCGGGGCGGCTGGTATAGGGAGCCGCTACAACCCACCCATATAGGAAACAGTCGATGATTCAGTCCCCTGGATTTCGTTCGCTCGGGCTCTGCCTGTCCCTGGCGATCGGCGGCGTCGGCCTGACCGGCGCGCCCGCCCAGGCTCAAGGCCCCATGGCGCAAGCCCCCGCGGCGCAAAACCCTGTTATTGCCGCGGAGACCGACCTGTTCGTCGCCACCGAGCAGGCCCGCGTGGTCAGTGTCGATGCCGCGACCCGCATGGTCACCCTGCGATTCGCCGACGGCAAGACGATGTCCATCAAGCTCGGCGCGGACGTCCGCAACTTCGCCCAGATCAAGGCCGGCGATGAAGTCGTCGCGGTTCTGGAACACGCGGTGACCTATGCCGTGCTGAAGGCCGGCACGAAGCAGCCGAGCGTGGTGGTCGCCGGCGATGTCGCGCGGACGAAGAAGGGCGCCAAGCCTGGGGCCGAGGCAACCCGCCAGGTGGCGCTGACCATGCTGATCGTCGGCGTGAATGCCGCCAACAACACCCTGGACGTGGTGCCGCAGGGTGGCGGGTCGATCCAGACCCTGACGGTGCGCAACAAGGAGCGTCAGGCCTATCTGAAGCAGATCCAGCCCGGCCAGTTGCTGAGCGTCGTGATCACGGATTCGGTCGCGGTCGTGGTGCGGCCCGCCGGCACCTGACAGGCAACGGCACCTGACAGGCAACGGCACCAGACAGACAGCCGTCTGACGGCGCTCGTTCAGGAGTGCCGCCAGACGCCGGGACCCAGACGGGCGCGTCGGGCGCGGGTGCGTTCGGCGCGTGGGTATCAGAACGCGCCGCGCAGCCAGTCCGGCACGCGGTAGATCCCACCCGGGAAACCGGGGCAGATCCACATCGCGCCCTTCTTTTCCAGCTTGCTGTCGTAGGTTTGCACCACGTCGTCGAAGGTGAAGTCCCGCACGCCCTCGCGTTGCAACTGCGCGATCGGGCCTTCGAAATTGGTGCGGATCCACTCATCGTCCGACCGGCGTTGATGTGCGCCCTGCCGCCCGGCCAGGGACCGTTCCGACCATGGCAGGCTGCGAGTGACGCCCAGCCGCCGCAAGGACGCCTGGAAATCCGCGTCCTTGGTGTGGAACAGATACAGCGACGGGTCGATCGACACCCGCTTGTCGCAGCTATGGAACCCCGGAACCCAGCGGACCGGCGCGCGCGCCACCAGCGGCTTGCACATGCCGACGCGGAAAATGGCATAATCCCGCTGCTCCGATATCGTGCGGTCGCGTTCCAGCGGCGTGCCGGGGATCACGTCCTGGAAGACGTTGAAGCCGACGGGACGAGCCACCTCCCCTTCCATTTTCTGAATGTAATCGGCCAGGCCACTGTATCTGCGAGGATCTGCGACGATCAGTTCGTCGCAATCGGAATAGACGACCGCGTCGTAATAGCCGAACAGGTCCTTTTGCAGGTTGGTGATGAACGCGGCGCGCTGGTTGTTGTCGTAGACGCTGCGCGGCAGGTTGATGCGGCCGGACTGCCCCAGATCCGCGGTGCTGCCGTCATCGGACCCGTGATCGAGAACCAGGAGGTTCTTGGGCCCGAACTGGTTGCCATAGTGGCGAAGCCAGCGCCGCAATGTGTCACCCTCGTTGTAGACCATTGTGATGGCGATGATATTCACGATGCGGGCGGCTCCTTGGTGGTGTCGTGGTCGGGATCGTCAGGTTGATCCAGCCGGCGTCATATTCCGCATCCGGTGTTGGCGGCGCAACCTGAAATACCGTGACCACCCCTTCACGCGATCCTTGCTTGCGGCCGCGCGCCCAGATAGGAAAGCCGCACCACGTGAGACGGAACAACATGGTCGCGACGGTTCCACCCGCCTCTCCGCCCGGACAGACCGACATTCTGTCCTTTCTGTTCGGCCATTCGCTCCAAACTCCCGACAAAGCCTTCGTACAGGCCGAATTGCCCGACAGTCGCGACAGAATCAGCTACGCGCAAGCGTGGCGGGACCTGATCCGATGCAAAGCCGAATACGAACGTAGGGGTGTGCGGCCCGGCGGCGTGGTCCTGATTTTCCTGCCGCAGGGCTGGACCGCGATTGCCCACTACCTGGGCGCCATCGCCCATGGCTGTATTGCCTCGTTCATGCCCTGCCCGTCGGCGAAGCAGGACCCGGACAAGTACTGGACCGCCCACCAGAAATTGATCGAACGGATCGAACCGGCCGCGCTTGTCACCAACGATGCCCACGCCGAACAGATGCGCCGCAACGGCTTGGCGCAGGGCCAGACGGTCCTGCTGCATGCGCAAGCCCCCGACGCGTTGCCTGACGGAGAGATCGGCGCCTGGATCCCGGCCGGGTCCGACGCGACGCCGATCCTGCAGCACAGTTCAGGGACCACGGGCCTGAAAAAGGGCGTCATGTTGTCCCACCGGGCCATCCTGGACCAGACATTCGGCTACGCCCGATCGATTGATGCCCGGGCGGACGACGTGGTCGTGTCCTGGCTGCCGCTGTATCACGACATGGGCCTGGTTGCCTGCCTGCTGATGCCGATGATCGTCGGCCAGACCATCGTTCTGATGGACCCGTTCCACTGGGTTTCCCGCCCCGGCACCCTGTTCGAAGCCATCGCGCGCCATCGCGGCACATTGTGCTGGTTGCCCAATTTTGCCTTCGATCATCTCGCCCGCATCGTCGAACCCAAGCCAGAGACCATGTCGCTGGCCACCATGCGGGCCTTCGTCAACTGTTCCGAACCCTGTCACGCGGTCTCCTTCCGCCGGTTCGCCGACAAATTCGCCCCACTCGGTCTCGCGGACACGGCGTTGCAGGTCTGCTACGCCATGGCCGAGACGACGTTTGCCATCACGCAGACGCCGGTTTCGGCCCAGCCGCGGACCATCCAGGTCGATCGCATCCTTCTGCACGAACAGGGAAGAGCGGTTGCGCCAGCCAGTGCGGAGACGGGGCAGGAGCTGATCTCGACCGGGGTCCCGATCGTCGGGACGGACATCGTCGTGTTGGACACTGATCGTCGCCCGGTCGCGGATGGGATCGTGGGGGAAGTCAATGTCCGCTCCTCCTGCCTGTTCTCCGGCTATTACAGGCTGCCGGAGGAAACCGCGGCCCGCCTGCATGGCGACCTCTATGCCACACGCGATCGCGGCTTCATCCGCGACGGTGAGTTGTATGTGCTGGGGCGGCTCGACGATCTGATCATCGTCGCCGGGCGCAATTTCCACGCCACCGAGATCGAGACCGTGCTGAACCGGGTCGACGGGCTGAAGCCCGGCCGCAATGTGGCCTTTGGCCTCGCCAACACGGAACGCGGCACGTCGGATCTGATCGTGGTCGCCGAAACGTCGGACGACGCGGGTGCCGACACATCCAGCGCGCTGCACAAGGCGTTGCGCCACCAGGTCCGGGAGCAGGTCTTCCAATCGCTGAGCATCTACCCGAGCGAGGTGCGCCTGGTCCTGCAAGGCTGGCTGCTGAAAACCACCAGCGGCAAGATCGAGCGGAACGGCAACGCCGCCAAATTCAACCGGGAAAAGCTGGACAATGCCAGCAGGAGAGCATCGGCATGACGGATATCGGCTTTGCCGCCCTACAGCAAATCGTCGCGAATGAGTTCGACATTCCCCCCGCCTCGGTCACCCGGGACACGACGGCCGAAGACGTGGATGGATGGGACTCGGTGTCCCATGCCAGCCTGATCATGGCGGTCGAGAAGGCATTCAACGTCGTTTTCCCCGACGACGACATCTACACGATGGAGAATGTCGGGGCGATGCATGACAAGATCGTCGAATTGTCCCGCTGACGGGCCGGATCGCGAACCCGCGGAGAACGAACGATGCTGAACATGGTGTTTGTCGGCAATTGCCAGATCGAAAACCTGTTCGCTTTGTACGGCAAGTTTGTCGGCCCCCATGTTCCGACGAACCGCTCCTATATCGCATCCTACACCAAGCTGACCGACAAGGGCCGTTCGGCGTTGCGGGATGCCGATGTCGTCGTCAACCAGGTCAGTGGATTTCGGACCGAACAGCCGGTCCCGGAGGTCCGATCCGGCACAAAAATCTACAACGTGCCGGTCGTGACAGGCGGATTCCTGTGGCCGTTCAGCGGCAGACCGCATCCGTCGAACGCGCCCGCGGCTGGCTATCCCAACGGCCCCTACCCGGCCCCGAACGGGGATTCCTACCTGAACCGGCTGATCCGGGATGGGATGGGCGTCGAGGATGCCGTGGACGCCTATGTTCGTCTTGACATGAAGCAGGAGGTCGACCTCGATCGCGGCTACGACATGATCATGTCGAAACTGCGCAAGATCGGCGAGGAAACCGGCTACGACGTCGCCAACATCATCGACCGGCATTTTCGCGACGAAGCCCTGTTTCGCAGCCCCTACCACCCCGAGGCGCGGATCATGCACGCCATGGCGGCGACGCTGTTCCAACAGATGGGCGCCGGGGCAGCGATCGTCGAGCGCGTCCGCGGCCAGCCCAACCACCCAAGCTTTCGCGGCCAGCAACTCCCCATCCATCCCAGTGTCGTGCAACATTTCGGCTTGCGGTTCATCGCCCCCGACCATCGCTATCGCTTCATGAACGATGGATTCTTCTCGTTGCGGGAATGGGCCGGCAAATACATGCGCTATGAGTGGAACGATGCGCTGGAAACCGGCATCCATCTGGCCCCGTCCCTTGCCACCCACGCCGAGGCGGTGGCGAAACTGACCGAGGGTCTGGCTCTTTCGCCTGGTTCCGCGATCGGATGGTACACCCTTGCCGGAATACACCAACGTGCCCGACGCTATCACGAAGCCGTGGCCGCGGTGGTCCGCTCGATCGAGATCGAACCGGCCCATGCGGGAGGCCACGCGGTGTTGGGCCGATTGTCGGAATTGCTTGGCGATCGCGCAAGAGCGGTCGCCGCCTTCCGGGAAGCCGTCACCCTGGACCCCTACAATGCGACCTGGCAACGATCCCTCGCGCGGACCCTGCGCGCGCTCGGCCGCGCTGACGAAGCCGAAGCGGCGTTGCGCGTGGCCGAGGAGCTTGATCCCGGCGAGCCACAGGCCGCAAGGAGCGCCGAACGGGATGTGCCCCGCGAACCGGAGTTGGCCTCCGCCGGATGATGACCAGGAGACATGATCCACTGGCCTGGCATTGTGCTTTCGCCGGAACGATCCGCGGGCCAGGATGGTATCCCGGTCACCGCCAGGATGTCCCGGCCCATCCCCCTTTCGTTGCGAACCGCCGGGAACACCATGGCTAATATCGTATTCATCGGCAATAGCCAGGCTGGCATGCTTCGACTGCTTTATCAGAAGTATGTCGTCCCCTATGCGCCCGCCAATACCGTTCACATCTGGTCCAACCGGAAGCTGTCCGAAGCATCGCGGACGGTATTGTCCAAGGCCGACGTGATCGTCCGACAGGTGCAGGACTTTGAAACGGAAGCCAACCTCACCGACCTGCCGTCGGATGCCTTTACCCATCTGTTACCGGCGGTCGTCGGCGGATTTCTCTGGCCTTTTGGCGGTCGGGCACACCCACTGAACGCGACCGTCAAACAGGATGCGGACGGCCCTTACCCGGGCCAACTCGGTGATTCCTATCTGAACGGCCTGATTGCGAAGAACGTCGCCCCGGAAGAGGCGGTTCGGCAGTACCTGGCGCTGGATGTAAATTCCGTCGTCAACCTGGACCGTCTCTACCGGATCGTCATGTCCAGGCAGCGGCGCATGGACACGGCCACGGGTTTCAATGTCGCCGATGTCATCGAGAACCACTTCCGGACCGAAAGCACGTTCCTGACCGCCTATCACCCGGACTGGCGCATCATGGGTCACCTGGCTGATGTGTTGTTCCAACGGATGGGCGTCCGCGCCGACATCGTGGAGCGTATGCGCAAGTATCAGACCCACAACATCACCCCACCCACGCAGTTGCCAATTCATCCCGCCGTCGCCGCCCATTTCGGTCTGCTTTTCATCCGACCGGACCACAAATACCGGTATCGGAACGAAGGTTCGTTCGCGTTCGCGCAATGGGCCGAACGCTATATGCGGTTCGAGTGGAACGCACCGCTGGAAGCCGGCATCAAACTGACCTTCAACAAGAAGGACGACCAGGCGGCGCGTGCCAAACTCGTCGAAGGACTGGCCCGCTCACCGAACGCCGCCCCGGGTTGGCGCAGCTATTGCCAGTTGCTCATGAGGCTCGGTGAACGGGAAAGCGCCGCGATTGCCCTTGCCAAAGCCATGGAGCTTGACCCAAACAATCCGACATCCCACGCTATTGCCGGAGCATTCGCGCTTCACGACAAGCGCCACGACCAGGCCGAGGCAGCGTATCGACGGTCCATCGAATTATTGCCAAACCAGTCCGCGACCTATCGGTCCCTTGCGGGCATCCTGGCACGACGGAACAAATCCGACGAAGCAATCGACGCGTATCGTATGGCAGTCGATCTGAACCCACGCGATGCATTGGCGGCCATACAGCTTGCTCGCCTGTTGGCGAAGTCAGACCGACCGGAAGCGGCCACGGCAACGGTCGCTGCCGCGCTGGAGCATAATCCCGAACATCTGGGACTGCGCGACCTGCAAGCCCAGTTTGCGCCGCCCGGGCCTGCCGATGGTGCGGTGGAGGGCATCGGCCAACCTGTCGCGGGTGCCGGTTCCGGGGATCAAGCCCGGCAATGACGGGTGGAATGCCTGTGGATCGATGGTTGCGTCGGTTGCCACAAGGCTGGCCTGACCGCTTGCGGCAGCCATAGGCCGGCAGCCTCGTCACGGAGTTGTGACTACCTCGGAATGACGACACCGAGGCTTTACAAGGGCTCGCAACCTGACGAATATCTCCCGCACAGCAACGCTACCGGCGTCCCCCGCTCGGCCGCCCGCGCCACGGTAAGGGACCCATCATGAAACGTCCTGGGCATTGGCAATCGATCCTTCTCCTGACAGGGTTTCTCGCGGCCGCGACCAGCGGGTTCGCGCAACCCGCCGCGCTGCCCGCTGACTGGCCGCCCGATCTGAGACCGTCATTGTTTTCTAAATGGATCGATGCGGCGAAGCAAATCAAATGGCCGCCCCGCGATGGTTGCGCCGAGGTTGCGCCGGTTTCCGCGACGATCGAACCCGGCGCCCTGATCGATCGCTTCGGCAGCGAGGGGGGCAGCTTCTTCAGCCCTGTCGGTCAATCCTTCGCCAGACGCGCCCTGCCCTATGTCTGTGCTCAGATGGCTTACACGACCTATCGCGTGAAACAGACCATCGACGTCCATCGCTGTGCCGCGGCGCCCTGGTTCGGAGAGCCAGGCGGCGCGATCCAATACAAGACCGCCGAACCGGCCTTCAAGCTTCTGGCATCCGGCATGATCGAGGTGGCGAAACTTGACCCGACATCAGATGGTAAGCCTGTTTCGCCGTGCAGCGGTCCCTGATCACTTCTACGTTATCGACGGGGGCCTGGCGGCTGGGGAATGCTTCGGTCTCGAAGCCACCACGTCCGGATGGCAGGTCTATTACAGTGAGCGTGGCGGGAAATCTCCGCTGGATTTGTATCCCGACGAAGATGCGGCATGCCGAGCGATGATTGGGCATGTGGATCGGATGATGCGTGGGACGGGAAGAGGGGCGATCATTCAACCCTGATTGGGTGGCATGTCCCCGAGCCGCCCCGGTGCAAGCGGCTCAGGGGCAGTGGCGGCCCGCGCTACGCCGCCGCCAGCATCATGCGGGACGCCTTTTCCCCGATCATGATCGACGGCGCATTGGTGTTGCCCGACGTCAGGGTCGGCATGATCGACGCATCGGCGACCCGCAGACCCTGGATGCCGTGCACGCGCAACTGATCGTCGACCACCGCCATCGGGTCGCGCCCCATCTTGCATGTGCCGACCGGATGATAGGTGGTTTCGGCGTTGTTCTTGACCCAGTCGAGCAGTTCGTTATCCGACTGGATGTTCACGCCCGGCGCGATTTCATCGGTGGCGATCCCCTGCATGGCGGGCGCCGTCATGATCCGGCGCGCGATGCGCATGGCTTCCAGGGTCACGTCACGATCGAGCTGGGCGCTCATGAAATTGAAGCGGATCGCCGGCGGGCTGTTCGCCGACTTCGACGACACATGGATACTGCCCGTGCTTTCCGAGCGCAGGATGTTCATGATCGCGGTGACCCCGGATTCTTTCGCGATCTTGAAATTCGGCGTCGACAGGAACGGAATCCAGGAAATCGCCGCGTCCGGTGCATCCAGGCCGGCCCGGGTGCGCACATAGGCCCGGATGGGGGATGCCGGCAGCCCCAGCAGGCCCTTGCGGGTCAGGCCGTATTTCAGCGCCTCCCACACCAACCCCAGACCGCGCGCCTTGTCGTTGTAGGTCATGCCGAGCGAGGGCAGGATTGACCATTTCATGCGCGGAGAGTAATGGTCTCGCAGGTTTTCCCCGACACCTTTCAGTTCGTGACGCACTTCGATGCCCAGCGCCTGCAACCGTTCCGCCTGGCCGATGCCGGACAGTTCCAGCAACTGCGGAGAGTTGATGGCGCCGGCGCTGACGACGACCTCCTTGTTGGCGCGCGCTTCTTTCTGCTGTCCGCCGACATTGTAACGAACCCCGACGCAGCGCTTGCCCTCGAACAGCAGGGATTCGGTCAGCGCATTGGCCTGGATGGTCAGGTTGGGTCGGCCGCGCGCGGGGTCCAGGTAGCAGTAGGCGGTGCTCATGCGACGACCATTGCGGATGGTCGTCTGGGTCATGCCGATGCCGTCCTGTTTGGCGCCGTTGTAGTCCTTCGTGTAGGGAATCCCGATCTCGCCGGCAGCCTTGATGATGGCATCGTAGATGGGACCGCCTTCGTTGTTTTCGGTGACCTTCAGCGGGCCGGCGCGACCGCGATATTCCTCGTCGCCGTCCCCCTGGTAGCTTTCCATATCGCGGAAGATCGGCAGGACTTCCCGATAGCTCCAGCCGCGATTGCCCAACTGCGCCCAGGTGTCATAGTCCTGCGACTGGCCACGCACGAACACCATGCCGTTGATGGACGACGAACCGCCCAGCAGCTTGCCGCGCGGTATGGGAATGCGGCGATTGCCGGTGCCTTCGTCCGGTTCGGACGAATACAGCCAGTTGGCGGCGGGGTTGTCGATCAGCTTGGCGAACCCGACCGGAATGCGTGACCACGGGTGGCTTTCCCGCCCCGCTTCCAGCACCAGGACCTTGTTCTTCGCCTCCGCGCTCAATCGGTTGGCGAGCACCGATCCGGCCGATCCGGCCCCTACCACAATGTAATCGAACGTCTGACTGTCCATATTCCCCACCTGCCGTTCGGCAATGCTAACCATCGGTTCGCGTTATCGTCGATATCGGGCCAGGACCTGCCCTGTTCGTCCCTACTGGTCCGCCCCTACTGGTCCGTCCCTATTTGTCCGCGGCCGGGGAGGGCAGACCGTCGGGCGGCCAGATTTTCAGGTCCTGGGCCAGCGGTATGCGCAGGTTGCGGAACAGGAGCGAAAACGACATCCAGTTGCCCATCGCGATAATGAACTCGACCTGCTCTCCCGGGTCGGTGACGTATTTGACGACCTCCGCCCACGCGGCGTCTGAAATCGACTTGCCTTCCAGACACTCGTCCGTCGCGGTCAGAATGGCTTTATCGGCCAGTGTCAGGCGATCGGAATTGCGCCAGTCACGCACCGCCAGAATATCCTCGGGCGGGATGTCCGCCGTGGTCGCCACCCGCCAATGCTGGGTCCATTCATAGGCCGAACCGGTGACCCAGCCGATCCGCATGATCATCAGTTCGCGCAGGCGCGTGTCGAATTTGTTGTTTTCCAGCAGTTGCATCAACTGGCCGAACGCCACCCGGGCCACGCCTGGGTTGTTCGCCACCACGCGAAACGCCTCGCTCTGCGTCCGTCGCGCCGGCATGCCCATCGCGTCGCCGAGTTCCCGCGCGCGTTCCAGCGATACCATTGGCACACGTAAGGTCATGGTCTCTTCCCTCTTGTCATTGCCCTGATCGTCCATCGCCTTGCGCCGGACCGCAACCCCTTCCCATTGGCTGCTTCCCATTGGCCGCTTCCCGCTTGCTCTGGTAC
>CAMBXJ010000106.1 GCA_945871455.1 Asaia bogorensis | reverse complement strand
CACCAGTGACGAAAGCCATGACATAGGCGATGGAAAAGTCATTTCGATACAGTGGATCCGTCTCATGATCACAGACCGAAGGCAGCGCCAGCCGCCGCGTTGAAGTGCGCGCCGTCGACCCGGGATTTCCGCAAAATCGAAATCCCGTAAACTGTTGGAGACCCCCAATGAAAATTCTGGTTCTGCTGTCTTGCTTCGTCCTCGCCGCTTGCGTTGACGGTGGAGGCCGTGGTTATGGCTACGGTCCTGATTATGGTTCTGGTCTTGCTCCTGGCTACGGTTATGGCCCAGGTCAGTATCAACACGCCGACCCGGGGCGCGGGTATCAACGCCGTCGTCACGATGATCAGGGCAGGCACGACCGTGATCGCAACGACTTCCGAAGGGATGGCTGGCATCAAGGCAACTGGGGACGGTAATGCTTCGTTTGACCGGCGGTTGGCGGAACACTCAGTGTCTGTCCGGAAACATAGTGTGCCTTTTCAGCGGGCTACCAGGAGGCGGCTGGCAGGCGCGGGCCCGAAAGCGATGCGGGGCCATCGATGAGGGCCCGTAACGCACCAGACGCCCATGGCAGCGCGCTGAAAAGGTGCATTATGTTTCCGGACAGACACTCAGGGTTCGGCGGCCATCCTGTGGCGCGACGACCGGGTGTTGGACGTGGGCGGCGCTTCGGCGGCGATCCCGAAACGCACCATGTAGGGGCGAAATTTCGCGCGCTCGGCGGTTTCGTTCAGCCCGTGATCCTCGAACCGATAGGTGCGAGGCCCATACCCGCCATTCGGTCGGTCGCGCACATATTCCTCGATCCCGGTAAACCCATCCGCGGGCGGCGTTAGATCGAAGTGGCGGTAAACGTGCTCCACCGTGGCAACCGGGTCTGACACCAGATCCATGTGGTGTACGTGGCAGATCGGATCGGCAAATCCCGCGTCGTCGCCGGCCTCTACCATGCGCGCCGAACCATCCAGCCAGCGCGCGCTCTCATCGCGGCCGATCTGCACCGGATCCAGTTTCCGCGTGAACGGCCGACGCAGCACCTCGGTCAGCTTCGCCACCGACAGCAGCACTTTCACGGGATCGCGGTGCACGAAAATCAAGCGGGCATCGGGGTAGACCGCACGAATGGCCGGTAGCGCGAACAGGTGCTCCGGGCATTTCATGACCCATTGGCCGGGATGCCCGTCCTGATGGCGCAGGTGCTGAAGGAACCGCTTGTGGAAGTGGAACGCGGGCAGTTGCCTGTCCATGTCCGCGTCCAGCCAGGCGCGATAGGACGGGATGTGGTAGTTGCTGTCGAAGCGCAGGCTGCGGAAGACATGCGCGGTGATCTCGCTGCATTCCTGAGGGGACGTCGCATCCAGGGGATGCAGGCCGCGGAACTCGGGCGCCAGCCGCTCGAACGCCCGCAACTGTCGCGCGACCCGCGCGGGCCGGGTGTCCGTTGGTCCCGGCGCGTCCGGGTACGGGTAGATGGTCTCGTAGACCAGCGGGGCGCGATTCGCCGGGTCCGTCATCATCAGCCGGTGCAGGAAGGTCGTGCCGCTGCGGGGCAGCCCGGTGATGAAGATCGGCCGGTCAATTGGCTGTTTCAGGATGTCGGCATTGGCCCGCTCCGCCGCCCGGAGTTGCAACAGATTCGCCAGGAAGCGCCCGACGTCCCATTTGGTCGCCAGCCGGCCGATCAACCCGAGATGCGCGTCGGCATCGCAGGACGCGAGGAAGCGTTCCAGGGGTTCCACGATATCGGATTCCCCGAAATCGCTGGAGCCGGCCTGTTTGACCGCCTGCGCCATCAGGGCTTGCGCGCGGAACGGCCCGTCCAGAAGCCCCAGGAAATGGGCCACTGAATCGGCTGCCCGCAAGGCTTTCGTCTGAAGCGACAACGGCAAAACTCCGGTGTGGGACGGTAGACGCGTACCTATAGACGCTTGCGCCGAAGCGGAATGCAATTTGTCACGTAAATTTGTGAACCCTGGGTCGCGCCCGGGTGGCCGGATCGCAGCCGGACGTAGGCGCGATGCGGCGCGTCCGCGCCATCCCGGTCCCACGGCGGCAGCCAGTGGGACCGGGCAGATAAACGCCCTGTCAGACGGTCGCGATCGGGGTGGCCGGCGATCCCACGGCCCCGGGCAGGCGTAGCGGCGGCGCGGTCAGCAGAAACCGGTTGCGGCCGTTGGCGCGCAACCAATCCGCCAGTTCCGAGTGGTACCACATCTCTCCCAGATAGCACCCCAGCTTGAACAGGCAGTGCGCATGCAATGGCAGGGTGGCGCAGTAGTCATCGGCGCATGGCCGAGCGGGCGCGACCTCCACCGCGTAATTGTCGGCGAGCAACGCGACGGCGCCGCTGTCGGTGATCCATTGCAGCAACCGGTCGTCGCGGCCGTCCAGCGCGGATGTCGTGGAGAACAGCACTTTCGGGTCCGGCTGCTTCTTCATGTCCAGCAGCAATTGGGCAAAACCGGTGCGGAGGCAGACGAAATCGCCGGATTCTACGACGACTTTGTCCTTTTCCAGCACCATCATCAGGTCCTCATACCCGACGACCTTCCCCGACCGTCCGAAATGCGCCTCCAGATCGATCATCACGGCGCGTCCCTGCACGCCGTGGACGGCCATGTTCTCGACCCCCAGCTTGCGGGCGCCGGATTCCTCGTTGGTTGCAGTCGCGTTGCCTTTCGCGTCGTAGGTGAACGGGCCGACGATGTCGGTGCCGGCGCGGAACCCGTTGTAGAACACATCCTGCGGCTGGCCGGTGCCCATGGCGTCGAAGGTCTGTCCGACATGGGCCAGGGTGTCCCATTGGGTTGAGTATTGAAGGGTCAGCAACACCACATCGTCGCACACGACATCCAGAGCGGTCGGATCGTCGCAACGCAGCGGATAGGTCATGTTGGGCCGACCATTCCGCTCGGTCGGTTTCAGGACCGGAGGGTGGCGGCGCGGATTGATGATGTTGCCGCCCGGGTAGTCCAGCGGCAGGGACAGGCAGAAGGTCTTGCCGACCTTCACTTCGCGGATGCCTTGCAGGACTTTTTCCTGGGTGACCAGATTAAGCCGGCCGAGCTGGTCGTCTGGGCCGAAATCGCCCCAGGTCGAGCCGGCCGGGCGGCGGGTCCAACGTTGATTGTCTGCCATGGTGGTCGTCCTTTCGTCTCTTTCGCCGATGGTCCGCGGCGGTGATCTCATCGCGCGCCGGGGCGTTTGCGCATACCCCAGAACACGACGTGTTCCGGCACGCTGACCACGCCGTCCAATGAGTCGCGCCAGGCCGCGGGCAGCAGGTATTCGCCGTATGGGATCGAGTGTCCGATTTCCATGCCGCGCTTCTGGATGTCCACCGCCAGAGCGCGGGATTTGCCCGGATCAGATTCTTTCAGCCATGCCGACCGCAGGTCCTCGTAGCGTTGGTCACAGGGCCAGCCCGGGAACGACTTCTCGCAGCGCGCCGGCGCCAGGATGGAGAATGCGGGGTTGACGCCCGCCACCTGTCCACCGGTGGTCATGATGATGTGCCAGCCATTCGACCCCGGCCCGCGAATGGTGCGACGGGATGTGACCGTGGCCCAATCGACGGTTTGCAGGTCCACGTT
Organism: Asaia bogorensis; assembly: GCA_945871455.1. Classification (GTDB taxonomy): domain Bacteria; phylum Pseudomonadota; class Alphaproteobacteria; order Acetobacterales; family Acetobacteraceae; genus Rhodopila. The sequence continues at coordinate 6,620 of CAMBXJ010000106.1, read as the reverse complement.
GACGCCGGCCTTGCGCATGGCATCGACCAGCACGAGGGTCGCATTGTGCTGCATCACCTGGTCGGTCGCATCGAGGATGACGATCGGCTCGTTTTTGTAACCGGCCGCACGCATCATTTCGATGCCGCGTTTCAGCCGCACCGGCGCGGGATCCGTGGACAGCAGCAACTCGGCACCGGCTTCAGAGCCGGTGGCGGACCCGCACATCATCATCGCGCCGCAGACCTTGCCGTCTTCCATGTTGCCCATCACCGCCATGATCATGTCGGGTTGGAAGACGAAGTTGTGGATGGCGTGCCGGATGCCCTGGTTGTCGAAGGGCGGATTGGTCCAGTTAAGCCGCATATGCCCTTGGATCCCGACCGGCCACAGCGGCTTTACCACGATGCCCTTGGTCTTGCGCAGGTCGGCCAGGATATCGGGCGGCGCGAACTGGATGAAGTCGATTTCACCGGTTTTCAGGGCCGCGACCTGGGTGGCCGGGTCGGTGATGTTCAGCCACTCGACGCGATCCACATGCACGCGCTTGCCGCCGGAGATGGCCGATGCCGGTTCGGCACGAGGTACATAAGTGGGGTTTCGGATGTAAACGACCTTGTTGCCGGACTGCCACTCATCGCGCTTCATGATGAAGGGGCCGGACCCGGTGGGATCCGTGAGTTGCTTGCTGGCGGGCAGGCCATCGATGATCCGTGCCGGGAAGACGAAGGTCGGCACCGCCGACGGTTTGCCCAGGCTGTAGATCAGTTGGGGGAATGGCTCCTTCAGCCGGATGACGAAGCTGTTCGCATCCGGGGCTTCCAGCGCGGCCAGATACTCGGCGAGGTACTGGCCGGCGGAATCCACCACCATCCAGCGTTTCAGCGACGCGATCACATCGGTCGCGGTCACCGGCGTGCCGTCCGAGAAGGTCAGCTTGTCGCGCAGGGTGAACGTGTAGGTCAGACGATCCGCGCTTTCCGTCCAGCGATCCACCATTTGGGGCTGGATTTTCAACTGGTCGTCGGCGCCGAGCAGGGTGTCGTAGACCATGTAGGCGTGGATGCGGGTTTGTGGGGCGATGGTCCACAGCGGGTCGAGACTGCGGAGGTCGCCATTCATGACGGCTCGGATCGTTACCGGGTTGGATTGGGCGAATGTCGGGGTGATGCCGAACAGGCTGGCGGCGAAGGCCAGAGGCGCAATCAGTCGTGCGGCCAGCCGGGTCCGGCGTGGACTGGCCAGAATCGGGGCTGCCAGGCGTGGGGTTGATTGGGTCATGCCGCTCCTCCCAGAGCGATCCGGCCCTTCTGACCCGTCCGGATGACGATGGCCGCGGGCCGATTGGAACCATGATGGGGCCGATATCGCCAACTGGGCAAGGTTTGCTGGGCAAGGTTTGGGAGGAGTGGGCATGGGGGCCGAATACGGCTACCGTCCACGCCGCTACCATTGACTGCCCGAGAAGGAGGCTTGGTTATGAAGGCTACCTTGAATGACCACGTGGTCGCCGATAGCGACGACATCGTCGAGAACGGCGGCTACCAATATTTCCCTCCCACGTCAGTGCGATTGGAATGGCTGGCAAAGGTGCCGAAGACCGACAAGGACCGCCAATGTCCTCACGGGGTTCAATTTTATGACGTCGTGATCGATGGCAAACGCGCGGTCCGCGCGGCCTGGTCGTACGAATCCCCCAAACCGAACATGGCGGCGGTGGGCGGACGGTTCGGCTTCTGGGAGGACGTCGTCGTCGCATAGCGCCGACCGAGAGCGGGAGGGCCTCCCCTCCCCACCGCATTCCACCGGCGCTATCATGCCGGCGTGCCAGCGAAACCGCCCCACGCGTCCGACCTCTTCGGCGACACAGCGCCGGATGCGCTCTCTACGTCCGGGAGCAATGCCGCGCGGCCCTTGGCGGATCGGCTACGCCCCAGGGCGCTGGAGGATGTGGTCGGCCAGGACCATCTCCTTGGCCCGGAGGGAACGCTGACCCGCATGCTGGCGCGGGCGTCACTGGCGTCCCTCATCCTCTGGGGCCCACCCGGAGTCGGCAAGACCACCATCGCTCGGCTTATCGCGGCGAGGTCGGGCCTGGCCTTCGTGCAATTGTCGGCCGTGTTTTCCGGTGTCGCGGACCTGAAGAAGGCGTTCGAGGCAGCCGTCCAGCGCCGCCGCACCGGCGAAGGCACGCTGCTGTTCGTGGATGAGATCCACCGCTTCAACCGCGCCCAGCAGGACGGATTCCTGCCCGTGGTCGAAGACGGCACCATCATCCTGGTTGGCGCCACGACCGAAAACCCATCGTTCGCGCTGAACGGGGCGCTGCTGTCCCGCTGTCAGGTGCTGGTGCTGCGCCGCCTGGACGACCCGGCGCTGGAACTGCTGCTGACTCGCGCCGAGGCCGAAATCGGCCACCCGATGCCCTTGACCGCCGAAGCCCGCAACGCGCTGCGGGCGATGGCGGACGGCGATGGCCGCTACATCCTGAACATGGCCGAACAGATCGCCGCCCTGCCCGCGGGCACCCAACCGATGGATGCCAATGCACTGTCGGACCTGCTGGCACGACGTGCGGCGCTTTACGACAAGGATCGGGAAGAGCACTACAACCTGATCTCGGCCCTGCATAAGTCGTTGCGTGGTTCGGACCCCGACGCCGCGCTGTATTGGTTCGCCCGGATGCTGAACGGCGGGGAAGATCCGCGCTACATCGCTCGCCGTCTGGTCCGTTTCGCCGCCGAGGACATCGGGATGGCCGACCCCAACGCTCTGCCGCAGGCCATCGCCGGGTGGGAAACATACGAACGTCTCGGCAGTCCGGAAGGCGAGTTGGCGATCGCTCAGGTCGTGGTCTATCTCGGTACGGCGCCGAAATCCAATGCGGTCTATACCGCCTATGGCGCGGCCCGGGCCGCGGCGAAGGCGACCGGCAGCCTGATGCCGCCCGCGCATATCCTCAACGCGCCGACCAAGCTGATGAAGCAACTCGGATACGGCGCCGGGTATGAATACGACCACGGCACGGAGGACGCGTTTTCCGGCCAGAACTACTTTCCGGATGGCATGGCGCGGCACGCGTTCTATCAGCCGAAGGATCGCGGGTTCGAGCGGGAGATCGGCAAGCGACTGGAGTATTGGGAAAAGTTGCGACACCGCAACGAAAAATAATGCGATCGGTCCGCGGGGGTGCGATCATGGGCCGGCATCTCGATGTCGGCATGATCGCAAGAACCGGCCTGTCTGTCCCAAACACGACACAGGGCGGAGCGGCGCTCGCGATCTTCCGCACCATCCGATGCTGCATGAAGGCATCGGATGCACTATATGCCTCCGATGACTGTCGAAACCCGTACGGTGACCGACGACGAGGCCGATATTCGCCTCGATCGCTGGCTCCGCCGCCATTTCCCCGGCGTGCCCCAAAGCGCCATTCAGAAACTGTGTCGCACCGGGCAGGTGCGCGTGGACGGCCACCGCGCCGAAACCTCCACCCGCCTGGCGCCTGGCCAGGGGATTCGTGTTCCGCCCATGCCGGCCCCGTTGCAGGAAGACGACGACAAGCCGCGCATCCGCCTCGATCCCGCCGACGCGCGGGACCTGCAACAGCGCGTGATCTACCAGGACGACCACGTGATCGTGCTGAACAAGCCTTATGGCCTGCCGGTGCAGGGTGGGCCCGGGATCACCCGTCATCTGGACGGCATGCTGGATGCGCTGCGGTTCGGCAGCTCCGACCGACCCAGGCTGGTGCACCGGCTGGACCGAGACACCACCGGCGTGCTGATCCTGGCGCGTACGCCGGGCACGGCCGGGAAGCTGGCGGCGTCCTTTCGCGGCCGGGATATGGAAAAAACCTACTGGGCCGTGGTCGCCGGTCGCCCGGTCCCGGTGGAAGGTCGCATCGACTTGCCGCTGAAACGCCTGGGCGGCATGCGCGCCGAACGCGTCGTGCCCGCCGAACGAGACGACAAGGAAGGCGCCCGCGCGGTGACGGATTATCGCACCCTGGACAATGCCGCTCGCAAACTCTCCTGGTTGGAACTGCAACCGATCACCGGCCGGACCCATCAGCTTCGCGTGCACTGTGTCGCGATCCGGGCGCCGATCCTGGGTGACACGAAATACGCCGAACCCGACCAGAACAACGCCTTCGCCGCGACGGTGGCGGGCCTGTCCGACCAACTCCATTTGCACGCAAGGTCGTTGTCGCTGCCGCATCCGGCTGGCGGTCGCCTGGTGGTCGAAGCCGATCTGGCACCCCACATGGCTGACACATTTCGCACACTCGGATTCCATGCAGACCCGGCCCGCGCCGCACGCCGTTCGGCCCGCTGATCGGGGAGAGACGTAAAAGGATGGCGCCGAACCAACCGACGCAACCGGAGCATGGTGCCACGCGTCGCCGCTTGCGTACCGGGCTGCGTGCCCTTGGCATCGTGCTGCTGCTTCTGATCGCCGCGGCCACGGTCGTCGTCGCCCGCTTCGACCCGAACGACCACAAGGCCAGCATCGTGGCCGAGGTTAAGCAGGCCACCGGCCGCGACCTGGCACTGAACGGCCCGATTGCCCTGAAATGGGCCTTCCCACCCGTCATCGAAGTCCGCGACGTCGCGCTCTCCAACCCGGTCGGCTTTTCCCGCCCGCTTATTGCCAGCCTCGAACGGATGGAGCTTCGGCTTGCCGTGCTGCCACTGATCTCCCGGACCATCGAGATCAAGAGCCTGGTGCTGGTCAATCCGGACATCCGCCTGGAAACCGACGGCCAGGGCAATCCCAACTGGACCTTGGACGGTACGCACGGTCTTGCAGCCCAAAACGGGGCGACCGCCCCAACCTGCGAGGGGGCCTCGACCGTCCCCTGTCGCGCCGATGACCGAAGTCCGGTGGGTGACCGCCCGCCATCCGCCGCCCCCGCATCAACCGCCCACATCGCCACGAACCCCGCCGTTCGGCCGGACCGGGAACCGAGTGCATTCGTCCATTTCAATCGGATCACGATCCAGGGCGGGCAGATTGCCTTTTTGGACGGCATGACCGGCACGACCAAAACGCTCGCCATCAAGCAGCTTGCGGCAACCGCTGAATCAGCCGAGGCCCCGGTGCGTCTGACGGCTGATCTGGTCTTGCAAGGGATGGTCCTGACGTTGAAGGCCGATACCGGATCGTTGGCCCGTATGCAGGACAAGTCCGCATCGGACCCTTGGCCGATCCGGTTGGCGGTCGAGGCCGGAACCAGTCGCCTGATCGCCGACGGGGCCCTGACCCAGCCCCTGATCGGGAAGGGCTATCGCCTCGCCGTATCGGCCGAGATCGGTGATCTTTCGACCATGGCGCCATTGGTTCGCGCCGTAACCTCGTCTGCCCTGACCCTGCCGCCGCTGCATGACATCGCCTTCCGCGCGATGATCCAGGACCTTGGCGATCGGTTCCCCGCGATCTCGGATGTGACCTTGCGGGTCGGTACATCCGACCTGGGCCAATACCGGGTTTCCCCAGATCGGGTTGACCAGGATCGAGCGGGGCTGTGGTTGGATCGGTTGAATGTCGTGGCGCCGGGGTCTACCCAACCCGTTAAATTGGACGCAACCGTCCGGGTCGGCGGTGCACCCGTGACCATCGCGGCGACCTTGGGTCACCCGGAACTGTTGCGTCCCGACATCCCGGCACGTCCCTATCCGGTCGATGTCGTGCTTGCGACCGGATCGACCCGTCTGACCGCGAAGGGGACCCTGGGCAAGCCAGAGAGTCTGGAAGACGTCGCGATCGAAGTGACCATCGATACGCCGGACCTTACGTCCTTGTCCGGCTTGGTGTCGAAGAAGCTGCCATCGATCAAGGAGATTGTGTTCCGCGGGACCATGACCGACGACCCTGGAGGATTGCGACGGGGTGCCACCCTGCATGGTATGCAACTGACCACTCGAAGCGGCGATCTGACCGGTGACCTTGCGATGGTGTTCGGCCATCCGGGCCAGGACCGCGGCAGTCTGACCGCTTCCCTGGGATCGCAGCGCCTGGATCTGGACGCGGTGCTCGCCGCCTTCCGTGATGTCGAACGCCTAACGGCGGAGACTGCATCAACCGCAGGTTCAGGAACCGGACCAGCACCTGGGGCACCGGGGCCGGTTGAGGCCGACCTGAAAAGGGCGGCCCCTCCAGTTGCCCCGCCACCCGCTTGGCTCAGGCCCGATCGGGTGTTTCCCGACATTCCCATCCCATTCGATCGTCTGACCCGTCACAATGCCGATATCCGCCTGCGCGTGGTGGCCTTGCGGGTGAATGAGGCCGATTACCGGTCGCTCGACACCCATCTGGTTCTGCGTGACGGACGCGCGAGCTTGGAAAGGCTGACCGCGACCACACCCGAGGGACCGGTCGCCATCACCGGCACCGTGGATTCCACCCAATCGCCGCCGCGGATCGCTTTGTCGGTGCGCGCGCCCAATATCGCGGTGCGCCCGCTGCTGGTCGCGCTGGGGGAACGCCCGTTTGCCAGCGGCCGGCTGGAGATCGTGGCCGATCTGCATGGAGCCGGCGGCACGGCGCGGGCCATTGCGGCGTCCCTGGACGGAACCGCCGGCTTTGCGATGGCCGGTGGGTCTTACAATCCCGGCCAGGTGGGCGGATTTCTGGCGAAG
>CAMBXJ010000105.1 GCA_945871455.1 Asaia bogorensis | reverse complement strand
CAGTCGGAGTCGCCAGGGGCTGTTGCATTATACATCTGCCCTACGAATCGTACTCCGCCGCGTCGCTCCAAATGGTCTTTTCGCAATGTGAGAGATTTTTTCTCCCCGTTGTCGCTATCCTAACGCCAATGGGGCGAAGCCCCGCCCTTGCGCACCCCATCCATCTCCATGCCATACTTCCCCGACAACACGCCGGCCAACCGGCACGACAGGGGGAGACAATCCAGGTGACCGGATTCGCACGCTTATTGTGTTCCATGGTCTGTCTGGCCGTGGCAGCCGTCACGCCGGCACAGGCGCAAAAGGTTCAGGACATCACCGTCTACGTGGTGAAGAATCTGCTGTCCTCCCCGCATTTCGTCGCCCTGGAAAACGGCTACTGGGCCGACCAGAACCTGAACGTGCAACTGAAAATGACCGGCGGCGGGCGCATGGTCGTGCAGGCGTTGCAGGCGGGAGAGGCGCAGATCGGCCATGTCGCGATCAGCGGCACCCTGGCCATCGCTCGCGCCGGCGGCGACAAGCTGATCGGGGTCATGCCGTACTACAACGCGTCCGATTACATGGGGCGCGCCACCGCCTATGGCATTGTCGGGCGGAAGGATCGCGGGATCGACGCGGCCAATCCGGCATCGATCCTGGGCAAGAAACTCGCGTTCACCGCCGGAACGAACGAGTATTACATGAAGCAGTGGATGCGGAAGAAAAACATCGACATCACCAAGGTGCAGATCGTCAGCATGCTGGTGGAAGACATGCCCGTCGCGCTGACCCAGGACCTGGTCGATGCCGCCGTCACGTGGGAGCCCTACGTGTCCCAGACCATCCGGGAGCTTGGCGCGAATGGCGTGGTGCTCAGCCGGGGCGAGGCCGGGTTGCTGTCCGACAATGTCGGTATCGTCAGCAGCGAGGCCTATATCCAGAAAAACCCCGAAATCGTCGAGAAGTTCACCCTCGGCATCGCCATGGCGGCGAAGTTCATCCGGGAAAACCCGAAGGAAACCGCCGAAATCGCCTCCCGCTACCTGGACGGGTTGAAAATGGTGGACGCGATCGAGGCCTACAAGAACCTGATCTGGGACCCGCGCATTTCGGTGTGCGTGATCGAGGGCAGCATCCGCAGCGGCAACGGCATGGCGCGATCGGGGCAGATCAAGATGGATCGGCCGTTCGTCGCCGCCGATTTCTACGATCTGACCGCGTATCAGAAAGTCCTGGCCAAGCATCCGGAGTTGTTCGCCGACCTGCCGCCTCTGCCAGGCCGAATAGAGGACTGCAAGGGCCAGTTGGACTGACCGGCCATGCAAGCCGACAAGATCACCGTCACCGGTTTTCGTCATTTCTTCAAGACGGAGGGCGGAGATGTGCAGGCCACCGGCGCGATCGACATCGCGATCCGGCCGGGGGAATTCGTGACCCTGGTCGGACCCAGCGGCTGCGGCAAGACCACGTTGCTGAAAGCCATCGCCGGGTTCATTACGCCGACCGAGGGCACGATCCTGTGCGATGGCAAGCCCGTGCGTGGCCCCGGGCGGGATCGCGGCGTGGTGTTCCAGGAACTGGCGATCCTGCCCTGGCGCACGGTGCGGCGGAACATCGGCCACGGGCTTGAGATCGCCCGCGTGCCGAAGGCCGAACGGGATCGTGCGGTGGCGCGCCTGATCGACCTGATGGGACTGGCCGGTTTCGAGGACCGCTATCCCCACGAACTCTCCGGCGGCATGCGCCAGCGGGTGGCGGTTGCGCGGACCTGGGCGGCCGATCCGGAAATCATTCTGATGGACGAACCCTTCGCCGCGGTCGATGCGATGACCCGTCTGACCTTGCAGGAGGAACTGGGGCGGCTCTGCGCGACCACCCGCAAGACCGTGTTCTTCATCACCCACAGCGTGGAGGAAGCGGTCTTCCTGGCCGATCGCGTGCTGGTGATGACCAAGCGGCCCGGCACGATCAAGGCGGTGCTGGACGTGCCGCGCCACGATGCAGGCGGGCGGGACTGGGACAGTTTCACCTCCGATCCGGAAATGCGATCCATCGCCGAACAGGTGATGCATCTGGTGCATGCGGAGCGGGTGGCGTGATGCATCTATGGTGGCATTTGTCATGACACCAGCGACGATCGCGCGCACGCTGTGGCGCGATACGCGCATCCTGCTGCCGTTTGCCGGGCTGATCGCGGCGTGGTGGGCGCTGAAGGTCGGGCTGGATGTGTCCGACCAATTGCTGGTGGCTCCGCCGCGGGTATGGGACGGGTTCGTCTATCTGGTCACGCACGGGATTCTGGCGGAATATGCCAGCACCAGCCTGCGGATCATCGGTATCGCGGCGCTGATTTCGTTTGCCATCGGGGTGCCTTTGGGCTTCGCGGTCGGCACCAACCGTTACGCATCCCGGGCTTTGGAAGGCACGTTGCGGTTCCTGCAGGGCATTTCCGGTATCGCCTGGCTGCCGCTGGCGATCCTGTGGTTTGGCTTCACGCATACGACGACTCTGGTCATCGTGATCTACACGCTGATCGTTCCGATCGTGTTCAACACGATGACCGGCGTTCGCGCGATTCCGGAAAACTATGTGCTGGCCTTGCGATCCCTGGGTGCGGGTCGGTTCCGAATAGTGACAGATGTATATCTACCGGGGGCACTGCCGAGCATCGTGGTGGGGATGCGGCTGGGGATGGGGTATGGGTGGCGGGCGCTGATCGCGGCGGAAATGCTGGTCCGGCAGGGTGGCCTGGGCGATTTGATCTTCGGGGCGCGCAGCTTCAACCAGATCGACCGAATCATGGTGGGCATGGTGGTGATCGGGGTCCTCTACATCGTGGTCGATCGGCTGCTGGTGCAACCGATAGAGACCCTGACCCTGGCGCGCTGGGGGGTTTTGCGGCGATGACTCCGACGATGGAAAAGCTGATCTGGCGTGTCCTGCCCGCGGTTCCGGCGGTGGCGATCGTCATTGCCTGGGCGATCTACTGGCAGATCGAGCGTCCACCGCCGTCGATCATTCCGTCCGTGGCGGATGTCGTCATAACGATTGGTGAACAGATTCTGTCGGGCGAATTGCTGACCGACATCGCGGCCAGCGTCGGTCGCCTGCTATTGGGCGCGGCGTTCGGCATTGCGACCGGCGTCGCGGCCGGCTTCGTTGCCGGGTTGCATCGCCCGGTGTCGGAGTTCCTCAACCCGTTGGTCATCTTCTTCAACGCCATTTCCGGAATCGTCTGGCTGCCTCTGGTGATCGGTTGGCTGGGGGTCGGGTCTGCCCTGGCAACGTTCCTGATCTGGAACACGGTGTTCTTCATTGTGTTTCAGAATACCGTGTTGGGGGTGCAACTGGTGCCGGAGGTGCTGGAACAGGGCGTGCGCACCCTGGGCGCCGGACGGTGGGAAACCATCCGCAGCGTCACCTTGCCCGGCGCGCTGCCCTATATCCTGAACGGTGTCCGATCCGGCCTGGGCTTTGGCTGGCGGGCTCTGATCGCCGCCGAACTGGTGGGCGCCAACACCGGTCTGGGTCATCTAATCTTCAGCGGTGCCGAGTATCACCGCGCCGACATCATCATTGGGGGTTGTCTGACCATCGGCGTGATCGCCACCGCGATGGACCGGTGGCTGCTTTTGCCGATCGAGCGGCGGACGGTCCGGCGCTGGGGCCTGATCACCGACGCGCAGGGGCGTTGACCGATGTTCGGGGCGAAACTCCGCCTGATGCTGGGCGCCCTGCTGATCCTGGTCATTCTATTCGGCCAGGACCTGATCGGCATGGCCACTGCGGGCAATCGGCTGGATCCGGCGTTGCGCAATGTCACCGAGCCGGTGAACGTCATCGTGGTGCTCGATTTCACGCCGGAGCGGTTTCACAACGAACGACTGACCCGCTATGGCGTTTTCGCGGGCCGCGACCGGGCGGTTAACCGCCTGCGCCTGCGCATGGTCTCGCCGGAGAATCTGCAACGGCTTGCCAGCATCGTCTGGATCGCCCGGATCGAGAAGGGCCGCTGACCGTCCGGCCGGGTTCGGTGCCGGTGCGTGCGGTTGGTGGGCTGTCTGTATTACATGACCTGATCCCGGATCGAATATTGTTCTGGTATAACACCAAGTAGCCGACACGATGACCGATGCACCCATTAGCGGCGATTACTGGTGCGCGCCGCCTAAGTGTCTCCGGGACCGCGCGTCCTGTCACCCACCCACCCATCGGTCCGGGCGCAACATGTGACTCCCGGGTCGCTATCGTGTAGCGTTCCAGGTCTGATGTCACCGCACGTCTGGTGATGTCGGACGACGCGCGGATGAAAACCCCAAGCCAGACCCTGATAAAGAAGTCTAAAGGGAGGATATCGACACCATGAGTGACAAACAGCCAACGCCTGACGCCTGGTCTCGTCGCGACATGCTGCGCGGCGGTGCCGCCGCAATGATGGGTGCCTATGCTCTGGCTCCCCGTTACGGCCTGGCCGCCGACATTCCTTACGAGTATGACGGATCGAAATTCCAGATGGCGGCGCCGGAGCCGAACGCAAAGCGGGGTGGCGTGCTGCGCTATGGCATCCTGAATCGTCCGCCGCATTTCGATGTGCACCAGTCCGGCACCGTCGGCAATATCGGCACCCAAGGCTGCATGTTCGACAATCTGGTGCGGCGCGATCCGCGCGACAGCGGCAAGACCATCGTTCCTGATCTGGCGCATAGTTGGGAAATCGCCAAGGACGGCAAGACCTATACGTTCCATTTGCGCCAGGGCGTGCAATTCCACGACGGCACGCCGTTCACATCCGCCGATATCAAGGCAACTTTCGACCGTATCTGCAAGCCACCCGCCGGTGTCAGCATCCCACGTAGTGCATTGTTCACGGCGGTCAGTGAGATCAACGCGCGCGACAAGCACACCGTCGAATTCAAGCTGTCGGCGCCAAGGTCCGTCAACTTCATGATGTCCGCCTTTGCCAGCGGTTGGAACGTCGTATTCAGCAAGAAAACCTTGGAGGAGAACGACTACAATCTGCGCAAGGTTTTCAACATTCCTGGCACCGGCCCGTTCAAGACCCAAAGGCGGGTGGAAAACGAAGTCTGGGTGATGGAGCGGAACCAGAATTACTGGAACAAGGGCCTGCCTTATCTGGATGGGATAGAGGTCTATCATCTGTTGCCGTTCTCTCCGGAACTGGGGGCGGCCATCCTGTCAGGCCGTATCGATTACGGGCGGGCAATGGACCCGGGAACGATGCGGAAGGCGCAGGCGGTGCCGGGGATGTCGGCCGCGAAGTTCTACCAGAGCGTGATCCATGGCGCCTGGGTCAACGCCAAACGGAAGCCGCTGGACGATCCGCGGGTGCGGCGCGCGCTGCATCTGCTGATGGAAAAGCAGGTGCTGGTCGATGTCGTGAAGGATGTGTCGCCGCTGATGACGGGCGGGTTCATTTACCCGTTCTCGGAGTTCGCCACCCCCAAGGACCAGCTCGTCAAGCGCCTGGGCTATCAGGACGACCCGGCGGCCGCGATCAAGGAGGCCAAGGCTTTGTTGGCCGCCGCCGGTCAGGGAAGTTTGCGACCGCTGGACATCATGGTGCGGGACCTGAACCACCACAAACTCTTTGGCGTGGCGATCCAGGAAATTCTGCGTGCGGTGAATATCCAGGCCAATCTGCGCACGGCGGTGGAATCCGTGTGGTTCGGTGACGTCGCGTCCGGCAGCTACGATGTGGCCATCGGCGCCATCGTTTCGTCCTTGCTGGACCCGTCCGATTACTTCAACGCATGGTATCGTACCGGCGGGCCGCAGAACTATTCGTTCTGGAGCAACGCCAATTTCGAGAAACTGCTGGACCAGATCGACACCGAGGTCGATGCGCGCAAGCGCCAGGCGCTGATCCGTCAGGCGGAGGACATCATGGAACAGGATCCTCCGGTACTGCCGATCGCGTGGGAGAACATCATCGATATCTACTTCAACTACGTCAAAGGCCACAATCCGAAGGATTACTTCGGTATCTACGACGTGGTCCGATTCGATACCCACTGGCTCGACAAGGCCTGACACTCGGCCCCCATTCGTTCGGCGTATTGGTTGATCGCCGAGCGGATGCGGGGGCGGCCTTGGTTGGGGAAGGGGGACACGGGGGCCGATCATGCCGAGGCGCATCGCACGCCGGCATGATCGACGATCCGCTACCGTATTACTGTGACGTGCCGAACCCCGCCGGCCCGCCGCTGACCTTGATCGCGCCCGTCTTCGTCAGGCTCTTGCCATCGAAGGTCAGGACCTGAATCTCCTGCTCCACAATGCACTGCACCAGCACGGTCTTGCTGTCCTTGCTCCAGGCCGCGCCCTGGCACCAGGTTCCGACCTTGGCTTCGGCGACCTTCGTCATCTTCAGGCCGTCCACCGCAAGGACGATCGCCAGTCCATGATCGCTTCTGAACGGTGATCCGGGAACCTTGTTCGATCCGTTCATCGACGTCACGACCATGTGCTTGCCATCCGGCGCGACATGCAGCGCCTCCGGCGTCTGATAGACAGAGATCGTGTCGACGACGCGCGGCGGATTGGCCTTGATGTCGATCAGGCTGACCGTGTCGGCATCGCCCGCGCCCATGCCGACATTGCTGAAGGCCGCCCAGTCGCCACGCGGGCTGATGCCCAGCGGATAGGGCTTCAGGCCGCCGGACACGTCGCGTTTGGTATATTCGACAGTGGTGCCTTTGACGCTCAGGACGGACACCTTGTGGTCCCCATCCCGGGTCACCAGCGCCATCGTCCCGTCCGGCGTGAACGCCACCGCGCTGGGCTGCGACTTGGCGTCTCCCAGCGTGACCTTGCCGGCCGGGGTCAACGTCTTGCCGGCGATCGTAAAGACCGAGACCGTGCCTTCCAGCCGGTTGGCGATCATGGCCAGGGTGCCGGCGCGGTTGATATCCACGCCCGACGCGCCGGTCCCGGTTTCAAGCGTCGCGATCACCGCCGGGGGCGACAGTGTCAGGTCCAGCACGCTGACGATGTTGTGCGGGATGACCTTTTTGGGATCGGCCGGGTCCAGTTTCGTCGCCGCTGTGATCAGAGCGAAGGACCGGTCAGGGGCGATGGCCACGCTGGATGGTGGCCCGACCAGGCTGGTCGGCATTTTCACCTCGGCCAGCACCTTGGGTGGCGACACGCCCAGATCCAGGATCATCACGTTGTCCGCCACCGGGTTGTCCGGCACGGTGTTGACCCCGTTGATCAGCACGCCCTTGCCGTCATTGGCGGAAATGGCGATCTGTGCGAGCGCGGTGGATGCCATCAATGGCACCGCAAGCAGCCCGGCGGCAAAGCCGGCTGTCCGGAACATGCGTCGAGGCATGGAACGTTCTCCCGTTTGTATTGATCGCCGCGGCCGGCTCCGACCGCGGCGATTGAGGGAGCTTAGATCATCCACCCTCCCGGCGGATATTCCAAAACACATGCATCCCGTTTTGTAACACGCCGTTCAGGTTCGACCGATACGCGGTGGGCGGCGCGAACTGGCCCAGAAACATCTGTGGCGCCTGATCCAGGACGCGGATTTGCATCTCTCGCGCCAGTTCCTGGCGCTTTACGGGGTCGGCCTCAACCTCAAACCGCGCCACCAGATCGGGCATGGCGGGATCGCAGTTCCAGCCTGGGTAGCTGCCGCCACAGCTATAGGCGGTCGCGTAATGCGACAACGGGTTGATCATGTCGTAGCCGCTCCAGACCACCGGCATCAGGTTCCAGCCGCCCTTGTCCGACGGTTCCTTGCGCAACCGCCGCTGCGCCTGGCTGCTGTAATCCGATGTCGAGACTTCCAGGTTGAAGCCGGCCCGCTTGATCTGGTCGATCGCCACCAGCGCGATCGGGTTGATCATCGCCGAGTCCGTGCTGTGCAGCAGAACCACCGGCTCGCCTTTGTAGCCGGCCTCCTTCAACAACGCCTTGGCCTTTTCCGGGCTGGGTTGGCGCAGGAAGTCGGTACCGACATCGGACCCGTATGGTCCACCGCACAGGAAGACCGACTGGCAGAACGGCAGATACATGTCTTCCGGCAGGCCGAATCCGGCCATGATCTCCGCCTGGTCAAGCGCCATTTGCAGGGCGCGACGGATGCGCACGTCATTGAAGGGCGGGGTGATGTTGTTGACCGACATGCCGCCGGTGATCTGAGCCATCGACGGTTGACGGATGACCGTGATTTTCGGGTCCTTGCGCATCATGCCGACGAAGTCGATCGGCAGGATTTCCAGATAGTCGATGCCGCCGGTCTGCAACGCCGCGACCTTGGTGGCCGGGTCGGGCATGCTGACCATCTCGACCGTGTCCAGATGGACGACCTTGCCGCCCGCCAGCCCGTCCGCCGGTTCGGTCCGCGGCTTGTAATTGGCATTGCGACGGAAGATCGCGCGGTCGCCCGGCCGCCATTCGTCACGACGGAAGGTGAAGGGGCCGGAGCCCATCACCTCCACATTCGGCTTGCTGGGCGGGTTCGCCGCCATGCGCGCGGGCATCATGATCGGCAGAATGGCGTTGGGCTTGCCGATCGCCTCGATCACGAAGGCGAAGGGGCGGGACAGTTTCAGCTCGAAGGTGCTGGCGTCGATTACGCGCATGTCCTGCGCCGCGGCCATCAGGCGCTTGCCGAACCCGTCGATCGTGGCCCAGCGGCGCAGGGATGCCACACAATCCTCGGCAGTAACCGCGGTCCCATCGTGCCAGGCCAGACCGGGGCGAAGCGTGAAGGTCCAGGTCAGGCGGTCTTCGCTGGCCTTCCAACCTTCCAGCATCTGCGGTCGAAACTCACCCTTGGAGTCCATGGCGATAAGGGTGTCGTAAACCATGTAGCCGAAGGCCCGCGTCACCGTGGCGGTGGTGGAATGCGGGTCCAGCACCTGCAACTCGATATTCATCACGGCCCGAAGCGGCTTCTGCTGGGCCTGGGCCGGAGTGATGGACAACGGCGCAACCAGCGCTCCCGCAAGCACGACGAAGGCAGCAATGGATTTCCGCGAATTGACACGTTCGGCCATGGTCAGGACACCGCCCCGGCTGCCTCGGCGGTTTTCCGCCGGTGGTCGAAATTCGTCATGTTCAGTTTCCGCCGGTGGTCGGCATAGAGCAGCGGTTCGTACCGCGCCGGGTTCTCGGCTGACACGCAGGTCGCGACCGGCTTTATCACCGCATCCAGGCCTGGCCCGAAGAAGAACGGGATGGCGTGGCGCAGGGCGTTGTTTGCGTTGACCACCCGGTGCTGCGTCGGGGTGAAGCGGTCGTTGGAATAGCGGCCGAGCATCTCGCCGGTGTTGACGACGAAGGTGCCGGGGATGGAGGGGGGACGCAGCCAGGTGCCATCGCCGCCGCGCACTTCCAGGCCGGGCAGCGCCGATTGCGCCAGCAGGGTCAGGAAATTGGTGTCGATATGGGGGGCGAAGCCGAACTGGTTGTCCTCGGCCCCGTCATGGGGAGGGTAGCGGATCAGGCGCAAGGTGCAGGTGGGTTCCTTGCCGAAATCCCGCTCGAAATAATCCGGTTCCAGCGACAGGGCGGTGGCGACGACGGAGACCATTTTCCGCGCCAGCGGGCGCATGGCATTGCAGTAGGCCATGGTCGCGGCCTTGAATTCCGGCATGCCGGGCGGCCAGCGGTTCAACCCATACAGCGGATTGCCGGCCAGGATGCGCGGGTCGTCCTGCGCCAGGTCGGTGGTGATGTAGAAGCTCTCGCTGAGGTTCGGCTTGGTGTTGTTGTTGACCTTGGAGGTGCGGACGATCTGCGCGCCATAGGGCAGATAGCCGATATTGAGGTCGCCGATTTTTAAGGGCAGCTTGAACGCCTCCTCCCGATCGAAGAAGGCGGCGGCGGCGGCGAAGGTGGCGTCGATCAGGGACTGGTCGATGCCATGGTTGGCGATGACCAGGAAGCCGGTGTCCTCGCAGGTGCGGGCGAGCGCTTCGGCCAGGGCTTCGCGCGCGCCGGGTGCGCCGGACAGATAGGGGCCGATGTCCAACACCGGGATCCGGTCCACGGAACGGAGGATCGGGGAAGCGGGCAGGGTCTGGCTCATCGCGGGGACCTCCGGCATCTGTGTGTGCGAACCAGAATGCAGCAGGTTTTTGCGGGACGGAAGGGTGACGCCATGGCAAATCGCGTTTGCCGTCCGGGATGCGTGTTTGCTGCCTAGTGTCCCGGACTCGCTGGCTTCGGCCGCCAGCCGGCCAGCACGCCGCGACAATAAAGTGGGGCGCGGGAAGTTTCCTCGGTCTGTAACGCTTGACGGCATCGCACGCCGGCCGTAAACGCTGCC
>CAMBXJ010000104.1 GCA_945871455.1 Asaia bogorensis | reverse complement strand
TGCGCGATCTGTTCCGCGGCATCGGTGCCTATCGCGGCGGCTATGCCGTCATCCACGAGCGCTGGTTCGGCCGGGACGCGGACATCGCATACCCGTTGGACGATCGCACCGTGCGCTTCTTCCAGTCGTCATTGGTCTGGTTGGACTAGGGCGCCGCCCATGCAATTGCGCACGCGCCTGGTCCTGATAGTAGCGCTGACCGGCAGCATCGGCATCCTGGCGGTGGCCGCGGTCCTGACCGTACTGGCCTGGCGCGGCATCGTGGAGCAGGCGGAATCCGAGGGCCTGGTGATCGCTCGCCTGCTCGCGCAGAGCGCCACGGTCAGCGAACAGGTGGTGGCCGAGGTGGGCGACCTGCTCGACAGGGAGATGGCGGCGCAGGGTCTGCTGGCCAGCCATCTCGTCGATATCGCCGATCGGGCCGCGATGGACGATCGCACGCTCAGCCGGCGGCTGATGGAGATCACCGCTCGATCCGCGGTGAACGAGGTGTGGATTTCCGGCCCCGACGGCCGCTTTCGCGCTGGCGCCGCCGACGATGTCGATCTGTCCGACTCGGTGGCCACGTTGACCGGACTGCCCGGCAAGTCCCTCGCCGGTCTTCTCGCCGGCACCGAATTCTCCCGCCCGCTTGGCGTTGGCCAGCCGCCTTTGGGCGGTGCCCCGATGCGCTATGTCGGCGTGCGCGGGGTCGATGGTGCCCGAGTCGTGCTGATCGGGCGGGAGCAGAAATCGGTCACCGACCTGTATCAGTCGGTCGGCGTGCCGCGCCTGCTGGACGGTTTGCTGCGGGACGGTCCGGTAGAGGCGCTATGGGTGTTCGGCCCGAATGGCGGGATCATCGCAAGCGGTGCCGCGACCGGACGACAGATCGAGGGGTTCTCGCCGACGGAGGCCGAGACGGCGCTGGTCAAGGGTGGCCTGGGTGGCGCGCGCACCAGGGCCATCGTGTCCCAGGATTGGATCAGCGTTGCCGCCGCGATGCCGGATGCCTATGGCATGCCGGCCGGCGTTGCCCTGGCGCGACTGTCGACGGCGCCGCTGGATGCGTTGCTGGGCAACTATCTGCGGCTCGGCGGCCTGGCCGCGGCGGCGTCGCTGCTCGCCGGAGTGGGCCTGTCGGTGCTGACCGGACGCCATATCGCGGCACCGATGGTGGCCATCGCGGGCGCCGCCGCCGCCGTGGATGCGCGCGTGTTCCAGCCCGGTTCGCTGGCCGCCATCGCGACGCGGCGCGACGAACTGGGTCATCTCGCCCGCACCTTCGAGGTTATGGCCAAACAGGTCCTGGCCCGCGAGGAGGAATTGGAACAGCAGGTTCGCGAACGCACCGCCGAACTGATGCTCAAGAACGAGCAACTGGATCAGGCCAAGCGCCGCCTGGAAGCGGACCTGGCTCTGGCCCAGGTGCTGCAAGCGACCATTCTGCCGCAGGCGTTCCCGGGCGATCGGGATTGGACCGGGGCGGCGCGGATGACGCCGGCACTGCAAATGGCGGGCGACTTCTACGATTATTTCCCCCTGGATGAGCATCGTTTGGCGCTGGTTATCGCGGATGTGTCCGGCAAGGGTGTGGCGCCGGCGTTCTTCATGGCGGTCTCCCGCACCGCGCTGCAGGACGCGGCTCGGCGCCACGACGATCCGGCCGCCTGTCTGGCGGCGGCGAATGACCGTCTGTGCAGCCAGAACCCGCTGGATATGTTCGTGACCGTCTTCTACGCCGTGATCGACCGGCGCGACGGCACGATGGTTTACGCCAATGGCGGGCATAACCGCCCTTATGTCATCCCCGCCGAAGGCCCGCCGCAACCGCTGCCGCTGACCGGCGACATGGCCCTGGGCGTCATGGAAGGCATGGATTATTCCACCGCCACCCTGGTTCTGCGGCCCGGCGAGACCCTGTTCCTGTTCACCGACGGCGTGTCGGAAGCGATGAACCCGGTCGATGAGGAATTCGGTGAAGCCCGACTGGAAGCGGTGCTGGCGCAGGCCGCCCACGAACCGGTCGGCGTGCTGCTGGAATCCGTCACCCGCGCCGTGCGGGATTTCGCCGCCGAGGCCCCGCAATCCGACGATATTACCTGCCTGGTGGTGCGGTATCTGGGTGGTCGGGTGGAGTTCGCGCCGTGACGTGCTGGACCGCCTCTTGACAGGACAGGGGGGCGCTGGGAACTCTGCCGCCCATGACGCATGGCCGTGCATCTCGCCTTGCACAGCGGCCCGGAGATGAATGAAAAATGGATATTACCAGCAGAATTGACGGCGACCTGACCCTTCTTGACGTGGTCGGCCGGATCGATGCCGCCACCAGTCCCAATTTGGAGCAGGCGGTGAATACCGCCATTGGCGGTGGCATCCACAACGTGATCTTCGACATGCGTCAGGTGAGCTATGTGTCCTCCGCCGGACTGCGGGCGATCCTGATGGCCGCCAAGAAGGCCAAATCCGCGGGCGGCGGGGTCGCCGTGTTCGGGTTGCAGCCGAGCGTGGCGGAAGTGTTCAATGTGTCTGGCTTTGGCAAGGTCATTCCCATAGCGGCGACCGATGCGGAAGCCCGCGAAAAACTGCGCGCCTGAAGGAAACCAGACCCGTGAAGCACCTCACCCTGGCCGATGAAATCGTCGTGCTGATGCTCGACGACGATGTGGGCGAAATCAACGCAAACTGCCGGTCGGTGGCCGGCGTGGCGATCGCCGGCGGCATCCTGATGGAACTCGCTTTGCTTGGCCGGATCGACACCGATCTGAAGTCGCTGTTCATCGTCAGCGAGGAAGCAACCGGCGACGCATTGCTGGACGATATCCTGAAGGAGCTCGGTGCCCAGACCGAACTCCAGGGCAGTGCGTGGTGGATCGACCAGTTGTCGTCGAACCATGCCGATCTGGTGGCGCGGGTCCTGGCGCGTCTGGTGACCGCGGGCATCCTGCGCGAGGAAGAACGCAGCTTCCTGTGGGTGTTCTCCCGGCGCGCCTATCCCCAGGTTTCGGGACGGGAGGAGCGGGAGGCCAAGGGCCGGCTGATGTCCGTCCTGTTCAACGATGAAGTCCCAGATCCGCGCGACACCTTGCTGCTGGGGCTTGCGAAATCCACCGGCGTGCTGTCGGCCATCCTGACGGACGATGAGCTTGACAAGGCATCCGGGCGCATCGCCGAAGTGGCGGCGTTGGAGGAAATCGGCCGTTCCGTGGGGCTCGTCGCAACGCAGGTGCGCGATGCCATGACGTCCATCATGATTGCCCATTATCCTTGAATCCTGACCCGGCGACGTCGCACCGGCTGCATTTCGAACTGTCTGACGACCCTGGGGATTTGATGCCCAGGGTCGAAAGCATTGAGGAATTTCTGGCCGGTGTCGGCTGCGCGCCGGCCGCCGCCCAGCAGATCGCGATCGTTGCGGAAGAAATACTGACCAACATCGCCCGCGATGCCTGGGGGGAAGGACCCACGGGCTATTGCGGTGTGGACGTGCACGCCGAACCGGCGGGGGATCTGATCCATGTCACCCTGCGGACCGAGGATGACGGGGTTCCGTTCGATCCCACGGCGGCCGAGGAACCTGATTTGGATGCCTCGCTGGAGGACCGCGAGATCGGCGGGCTCGGCATCGTGCTGATCCGCAACATGACCGATACCCAGAGCTATCGTCGGATCGGATCCCGCAATGTGTTCGAGGTGACGAAGGCCTGTGCCCGTGCCATGAGCGCGGACTGACCTGATCCGGCCTGACTTCCAGTCGCCGCGGCCCGCAGGCTGCCCGTTTCCCGACCGCCGCATCCGATCGGGCCGCGTTCGTATGATACCAACCGGCCGAGACAATGACCTATGGGTGGAAGCTGTCATTGCGAGCGCCGCGAAGCAATCCAGGGGCCTGGCACGATCGATCCTGGTGGTTTCCCTGGATTGCGTCGCTGCGCTCGCAATGACAGCTTCCGTTGTCGCCATGGGTCACTGGTTCGGTCGGTTCGTATGATACGAACATGCCGATACAATGACCGGTGCACCGTCCCCCGCGGCTCCGTCACCGCACCCGGATAGGGAATGACAGGTGACGCGCCGGTCCTGCTAGACTCCCGCGCATGGCAATGTCTCTCGATACCTCGCTCTACAAGGAAGCGCTGATTGTCCTCGGGACGGCTGGCGTCGTCGTTCCCCTGGTCCGCCGGCTGCAAATCAGTGCGGTCCTGGGTTACATGCTCGTTGGCATGGCGGTTGGCCCGTTCGGTCTCGGCCAGTTTTCCGGGCAATGGCCCATCATCGCCGCCATCACCATTCAGGACACGGAATCCATAAAGCCGATCGCCGAACTTGGCGTTGTGGTGTTGATGTTCATGATCGGGCTGGAATTGTCGTTGGAGCGGCTGTGGCTGATGCGCCGTCTGGTATTCGGCCTGGGCTCCGCGCAATTCCTCGTCTGTGCGTTGGGGGTCTACGGGGTTGCCCTTGCGTTCGGCCTGTCGAGCGCGGCCGCGGGCATCGTCGGCGTCGCCCTGGCAATGTCGTCCACGGCCGTGGTCCTTCAGGTGCTGGGTGAGGAGAAGCGGCTTAACTCGCCCGCCGGGCGGGCGAGTTTCGGCGTGTTGCTGTTCCAGGATCTGGCGGTGGTACCCGTGCTATTCGCGATCTCGGCCATGGCGCCAGGCAAGGCATCGGGAGAGGTCAGCGGACTTTTCGCGGCGATCGGTCAGGCGCTGGCCGGGGTTGCCGGGATCGTGGCGCTTGGTCGGTTGGTGCTGCGCCCCTTGTTTCGCAACGTCGCGCGCACCCGAAGCCCGGAGTTTTTCGTCGCCGCCTGTCTGCTGGTGGTCATCGCCTGCGGCGTGGCCGCGTCCGCCGCCGGTCTGTCCATGGCGCTGGGTGCCCTGGTCGGCGGATTGTTGCTGGCTGGCACCGAATATCGCCGGCAGGTCGAAATGACGATCGAGCCATTCCGCGGACTGCTGGTCGGCGTCTTCCTCATCTCGACCGGCATGACCCTCGACCTTCACCTCCTCGTTGCTAGCCCGGGTCTGGTCATCGGTGCCGCGCTGGCGCTGCTGATGGTGAAGGCGTTGTTGATCGCCGGATTGGGGCGCTGTTTCGGATTGACCTGGGTCCAGGGCCTGCAGACCGGGCTGTTGCTGGGTCCAGGCGGGGAGTTCGGGTTCGTGATTGTCGCCCTGGCGATGGCGGACACGCTGATGGGCAAAGCGGCTGGGGAGTTCGTGCTGCTTGTCACGGCGCTGACGATGGCGGTGATCCCGTTGATGTCCGATGTCGGCCGCTGGTTGGCGCCGCGTGGGCGCGAAGCGGCGTCGCCGGATCCAACCCTGATGCCTCCCACGGTCAATGATGAGGTGGCGCGGGTGATCGTCATCGGATTCGGTCGGGTGGGACAGACGGTTGTCGGCCTGCTCGACCGGCATGCCATCCCCTACATGGCCGTCGACCGGGACGTCGACCGCGTGGTCCGCGAGCGTCGCATGGGGCGGACGATCGTCTACGGGGATACCGCAAGACCGGAACTGCTGAAGCACCTGCAACTGGCGAGCGCACGCGCACTGGTCGTCACCCTGGACGACGCCGAGGCCGCCGGCACCCTGGTACAGGCGGCGCGCGCGGAGCGGCCGGATTTGCTGATTGTCGCCCGTGCCCGGGATGCGCGGCATGCGGCGGACCTGTATCGCGCGGGAGCGTCGGACGCTGTGCCAGAGACGATCGAGGCCAGCCTGCAATTGTCGGAAGCGGTTCTGGTCGATATCGGCGTGCCGATGGGGCCGGTGATTGCCTCGATCCACGAAAAGCGGGAGGAAATGCAGGCTCAGATCAAGTCCATGGCGCCCGACGCCGAGGTGCGAGAGCGCGGCCGGTATCGGCTGCGGGATGCGTTACGATAGACGGGGGCGGGGACGGTCTGGTGCCGGCGCACAGAATTGAACTGTGGACCTACTGATTACGAATAAGGAAACCACTTCCGCCACGCGCCGCATCTAACAGCCAAAATCCTTGCTTTTCTCTGGGT
The DNA here is from genome assembly GCA_945871455.1 of Asaia bogorensis. Classification (GTDB taxonomy): domain Bacteria; phylum Pseudomonadota; class Alphaproteobacteria; order Acetobacterales; family Acetobacteraceae; genus Rhodopila. Next base: position 4,357 of record CAMBXJ010000104.1, on the reverse strand, counting down.
CCGCAGAATAAGATGGCGCCACAAGGCGCCATGCGGACCCGTTGCGGACCTCCCTGCCGGGTCCGCACGGGGTCCGCAAAATGGAGTGAGCGGGCGATGCCAAAGCTGACCGAGACTTTCCTTAAGACGTTCCGCCCGGCGGATGGCGCCAAGGATCGGATGGCCTTCGATACCGAATGCCGTGGGCTTGGGGTCCGGGCGACCGCTTCGGGCAATGTCTCATTCATCGTCCAGTGGACCGATGCCGCCACCGGCCGGAAGCTGCGGGAGCCGTTGGGCACTTGGGGCGCGATTACGGTGGAACAGGCGCGGATCGCGGCGCGCGCCCGGCTGGGTCGCATCGCTCAGGGTATCAACCCAGCGGCCGAGCGGGCAGCGGCGAAGGCGGAGGATCAACGCCAACGGGATGCGCTGGCGGCCGCGAGGGAGGAAGCTCGGTTCACCTTGGACGCACTCATTGCCGATTGGGCCAAGCTGCACTTGGCCAGAAAGCGCCCACGCTACGCGGCCGAGGCCGAGCGGGCGTTGCGGGTGGCTTTCAAGGCCGACCTTGGGCAGCCTGCATCAGGACTAACCCATACAGGGGTGACGGCCGTTCTGGACAAGCTGGCGGGCGACGGGAAGGCTGCCATCGCGGGCAGGACCATGGCCTACGGCCGCGCCTGCTACGGCTGGGCAGTGCGGCGCCGTCGCCTTGCCGCGAATCCGTTTGAGGGGTTGCCCGCAATCGAAGGCGCCAATGCGTCACGTGACCGCGTTCTGACGGATGACGAAGTCGGCGCGATCTGGCGGGCCTCTCTGGCGATGGCGGAACCGTGGGGACCACTGGTTCGCCTGTTGCTGGTGACGTTGGCCCGCCGGGAGGAAGTGGCGGGCATGAGGTGGTCCGAACTCAATCCCGACCTGTCCCAATGGGTGATCCCTGCGGCACGGATGAAACTCGGCAAGCCGCATGTGGTTGCCCTGACCGATGCCGGCCGGGCGGTGTTGGCTTCGGTGACGCGGATTGAAGGGCAAGACCTGGTATTCAGCACGACGGGTCGCACGCAGGTGTCGGGGTTCTCCAAGGTCAAGGTGGCACTCGACAAGGCGAGCGGTGTCAGCGGCTGGCGTTTCCATGACTTCCTGCGGACAGGCGTTTCCGCTCTGGCCGGTTTGGGGTTCGATTCGGTGGTTGCGGACAAGCTGCTGGCGCACCAACCGCACGCGCTGTCCGCCGTGGCTCGGGTCTACCAGCGGCACGATTTCGCGGCCGAGAGGAAAGCCGCGTTGGAGGCTTGGTCCGCGTGTGTGTTGCGGTGCGGCGATGGGCGGCAGGATGATCCGGCCGATAATGTGGCGGACCTGATCGCCCACAAGTCAAAGCGGGCGGAGCGCCTGATGGCATGACGCGGCGCGATGGGAAGCCCACCGAGTCGGACGACAAGACTGGAAGCACTGGCAAACGGCCGGGCGAACGCAAGGCTCCGTGGAGTCTCCACCGCATCCTGTATGATTGCGACGATCCTCGCGAACCCTATCTCCGCGATTTCTTGCGTATCTTGCGGGGTAACGATTCGAACCCATGGCGGGAAGTAGCCGAGTTGATGGCTGGTCAGGTCGCCAAGGCGATGGCGCAAGAACGCGTCCGGGAGAAGTTGAATCAGAATAGTCGGCAGACCGCGAGAAAGAAATTAAAGGAGATAAAGGCTATTTCTGATAGGCTGATTGAGCTTACGGGGCAGGATGATGTCAGTGACACACTCGATTGCTTTGCGCCGACCTCCGACCGTGGCCCGGATGACGTTACCGGATATGAATACCTTGTCGCGCTCGCCGCGCGGGCGGATCAAGCAGCCAAGAAAATTACCCCTGGACCCGGCGATCGGACGCTTCTGTCCGATCTCGGCTTTCCGTCCGTGAAGCGGCTATGTGCCACCATGGTCCGAGAGGCATGGACGGTGGTTCACGGTGTGCACCCCGGTGAAGGCAACCCTGACGCACATGCTGCCTGTGAGGCACTTTGGATGGCGGCTGGCGGTGCAGATGCTGGACCGGATGACGCTGGTGGGCGCTGGGTGCGGCCGTTGAGAGAGGCTGTCCGGCGAAATGCAGGGGCACTGGATGCCCACATGTCCGCCGCCGCCTGCCTGTCCACACTACAACAAGAAACGCCCTAAAAAACGCTGTTCCCGTAGTAGGTGGCGGGGCTTTCGTGGTTCATATGGCTGTCCGGCGGCGCATGGTGCGTCGTTTCTCCACGGGGCGGGATATCGCTCCGGGAATCTCGCCGGACATGATCGAACCCCTATTGAATACCAAACAGGCTGCCGAACGGCTTGGAACATCGGTGCGCGCCCTTGAACGCTTGCGCTCTAGCGGTGACGGGCCACGATACTGTCGCATCGGGCCGCGATTGGTCGGCTACCGCACGGCCGATCTGAATACGTGGTTGGAAGCCCGCTCTTTCGCGCATCGTGCGGATGAACTCAGCCGAGCGGACAGGGCGGCATGAACTGCCCCCGCTGCCCTGGCACGCTGACGCTGATCCTGGTCGCGCTGGCTGCCGCCGTTATTTGGATTGCCCCGAAATAGAAAACCGCCGGCCCGACTGGCGGAAACCGGCGGCTTGTCGAATGCGGCGTTGCACCTGCAATTTACATGCACGTGACGGGAAAAGCCAGCGGGGCGGGCGGGGAGACCATCCGCTATGCAAGACAAAACATTCGAAACCGCCCACGATATTGCCGGCCGCCTGGACCTGAAACGGTCCGGCCGAGGCTGGCGCGGCAGCTGCCCCGCGTGCGGATACGCTGGCACCTTTTCAGTCCGGGAAGGCCAAGGCGGACGTGCCCTATGTTGGTGCGCATCGTGCCAGGATCGCGACGGCCTTTCCTGTGCCATAGGTGGCGGCACCGTCGCCAAGCTGCCGCCAATAGACCAGGCGGGCGAGGCCGAGGCCAAGGCGCGCAAGCAAGACCGCGCCCTTGCCCTATGGAACAGCGCCGGCCCGATAGAGGGCACGCGCGTTGCCCTATACCTGCCCCGCCGTGGCTTGACGTCCCTGATCGGATCGCCGGCCCTGCGATATCGGTCCGGCACGTCCCACCCTGCCGGCGGGGGAACCTATTCCGCCATGATCGCACTCGTTACCGATGCGGCTGGCAACCCGCTGGCAGTTCACCGGACCTACCTCGCCCCGGACGGCAGGAAGGCCGATGTCGATCCGGTGAAGGCCAGTCTTGGTCCGATCTGGGGTGGTGCCATACGGCTGTCACCACACGACCCGGACAGGCCGCTGGTCATTGGTGAAGGCATCGAAACGGCGGCGTCTGCGGGCATCCTGTTCGGGTGGCCCGCCTGGTCCGCAGTCTCTTGCGGGAACATGGGCAAGGGGCTTGTCCTGCCCCGTGAGGTCCGGCGCGTGTGCATTGCGGCGGACCCGGGTGAACCGGGCCGGAAAGCCGCCCGGGATGCGTGGTTTCGCTGGCGGGGCGAGGGGCGGGACGTGACGATTGCGACCCCAACCGGTGACGGTGACTTCAACGACGTTCTGTGCCGGGAGATGTCCCATGTCGGATAATACTCGCTGGCGCACCGAAGATGAGCCGACCGAAACAATAGAGGAAACCATCACGCGGTTGGCCGGGTTGTCGCCGCGCGATTACGAGGCTGTGCGCAGGGCCGAGGCCAAGCGTATTGAGTGGCGTGTCCGGTGCCTGGATGAGGCAATCGCCGATGTCCGACGCGCGAACCGTCCTCGACCGGAAATCGTGCCCGACCCGCAAGGCCGCGCCGATCTGCAAGTTGACGAAGCGGAATTGCCAGCCGTCGCAAGCGAATTGGCCAAGCATCTTGCGCGCCGGCCGATGCTCTTTGATCGCGGGGGGCCGGTCCGACTGACCCCGGACCTGCAAGGCGGTGGGATGAAGGTTCGTCCGCTTACGGTCGATGGGGTAACGAACGAATGCCACGAAGTCTGCCGGCCTTTTCATTCGGTGCAAACCCCTGACGGACCCGAGCAAGAATACATCACGCTGCCGGTGCGTGTAGCACCGCTCTATCTGGACCGCCTCGACCGCCTGGGCCTTCGTCCGCTGGACGGCATCGCGTGTGCGCCATTGTTGCATGACGATGGGACGATCCGAACGGCCGAGGGGTATGACGAACGAACCCGCCTATGGTGCGAACGGGTGCCATCCGTGACGGTCCCGACCACGCCAACCGAGGCAGACGCAAAGGCGGCGCTGCGGTATCTGCGGATGGCGTTTCGCACCTTTTGTTTCGCGGATGCGCCGCGCGTCACTGACCCCGCATATCCGGTGGCGGTGGTCGATGTCACCAAGCCGCCCGGCGCCGATGAAAGCGCCTTTATGGT
>CAMBXJ010000103.1 GCA_945871455.1 Asaia bogorensis | reverse complement strand
GCCCCGCACCCGGTCGGCTTTCACCACCAGGTCGACCACCCGTGCGCCCGAGATCAGACGAGCACCATGGCGCCGGACCGCGGCGGACAGCATCGCATGCAGGTAGGGGACCGGGTCGAGCCATCCCTCGTCCGGGAAATACGCCACTGGAGCGTCGCCGATCGCGGCGGGATCGATATCCGGTTCCAACTCCCGCACCTGCGCCTGGGTCAGCCATTCGGCCGCGTAGCCCCAGGCGCGCAGTTGGGCGACATTGTCCCGCTGGGCCTGCCGTTTGTCCGGGTCCACCCATTCCAGGTGTCCGCCCGCGTGCCACCAGGGGGTGGTGCCAAACTCATCGCGCAGGGCCGCGTGCGCCCGCATCCCATGGACGTTCAGGTCGTGATAAGCTTTGGGTGGCTTATTGTGCGCGTTGGTCCAGGCGAAACTGATGCCAGACGTGCCGCCACCGACCCTTCCAGCTTCCAGCACCAGTACATCCGCGCCGGCCTGCGCCGACCGGTAGGCGACCGACGCACCCACGACCCCGGCGCCGATCACGATGACCCTGGTTGCCATGTTTTTCCTTCCTCAAGATTGGCCCTTCGCAAACTCCGAGCGCGGCGGATCGAAACGGCATCCCATAACGTGCGGGGGCATCCGTGTCGAAACGCGGAGACGATGGTAGGACCTGGCCATATAGTGCACAACGCCTGCCCTGCGCGGGCTGTATTCGCCGGTCGCGCTGTGTGTGTGTGTGTCCTGATGGCCATGCGGGATACCGCGATTCAGCCCCCATCAGGCGGTTTGGCGCCAAAAATCCGGCCCGACCTTCCGCGGCTCATTCCTACTGGGCGAAACGTTGACCCATAGGCGTCCCCTCATCGTCGTTGCTGAACTTGATCCGGCAACCCGCCCTCTGCCGTTGAAGCGCGGGTTGCCGGGTTAGCCCCCGCGGCGATGACGGAAAGGGCGGCGTATCGGTCATTGTTTCGCCCGGTTGGTATCAGTTGCGGCCATGCGACGTGCAGTTCGGACGCCAGCGGTTTTCGATGCCCCGGCAGGGACATGAACGTGTGGACATTCCGGCTGCGTTGTCGGAACGCGTTGTCCACACGCCATGCCTGGCGGCGCAATCGCTGAACGTCGAGATCAGAGCGTCTTCATATATTCGACCAGGGCACGTCGTTGCGGTTCGGTAAGACGAGCATTGCCATAGTCATGGCCGGCGTTGGAGTTGCCTTCGATCGTCACGCCGGCATCGTCCTGGGTGCGGAACCTGAAGTCATTGCCCGGTGTCGCCTTGTCGTATTTGAACCCGACGAGCACTGGATCGAACTCCCGCGTGCCCAGGTAGAACTCCTTCATCCGCTGCGCCGGCGGCAGCAGCAGTTCCCAAAGATTAGCGACCGACCCGTTGTGCATATACGGTGCGGTGGCCCAGATTGCCTGCAAGGGACGGCCTTTGTAGACCATCTTGAGGTTCTCCGAGTCGGCCTCCTGGTAGTCCCGGCACGCCTGTGCACGTGCCTGCTTCTTGTCGAGCCCAGCCGCCATGGGCACTGACCCCGGCAGCGGCAGATCCTTGGCAAAGCCGAAGATCCCGGTGATGGCATTGGTGGCCAACTGCGTCTTCCGACCGAGCAATGCGCCGAGCGCGGCATTGCCGGTCAGGGTGAAGCTGTCGGCCGTGGCGGGGAAGGTTTCGGACCAACTGAGGAACGAGACCAGGTTCCCCTGGAAGCGTCCGCTCAGCGCGGTGGCCATGATGGCGTTGCAGGCCATCCACATGTCGGTCCCCACCGGTTGCTGTCCGCCAACCGCGTTGATCACGGGTTGCAGGTTGACGGTGAACTTCTCCGTCAGGCTGCCTGGGGAGCGCGGGATCGTGTGGCAGGCGGCGCAGTCGCGCTTGAACAGGCCGCGGCCGGCGTCGGCGAGCGCCTTGTCGATCGGCGGAAACATCGCCGGCCAGGCAGGCGGGCGCAGTTTGGTCAGACGGGTTTCCATGCCGACAAGGTGCGGCAGGTTGATGCTGGAGACATAGCCTTCAAACCGGCCGGCCTTTGGCTTGATGACGATATCGGCGAACACACCGATGACCTCTCCGGTGTTGCGAACCAGCGCGCCGGCGCGCAAGTCGTTCGCATCGATGTTCGGGGCGCTGCCGTTCCATTCCACCTTGTTCAACTGGGGCACATTCCACAGGAACGGATAGCTGACGGGCGCGTCCGAGGGATTGGCGATCTGATTGTCGATATTGTCCGGGGTCGCGATCAGCGAGACCTTGTTGAAGATATTCCCGATCGCATCCAGGCGTCCGAAGCCGTAGCGCAGATCGCCGGGATCGTTCAGCACCGCCAGTTTGGCATACCAGTCGTTCCAGAGTTTCAGCGACGCCGCCAGCAATTTGGGATCGTCTGGCGTGGTTTTCGTTCCGGCGGACAGCTTTGCCGCGAACCGGTCGAATTTCTCCTTGTTGGACGCGGTCTGGCGCATCGCCAGCTCCAGCGCCTCCTTCATGCCCTGGAAGTCGGCCAGGGTTGGCGCCCCATCCACCCGCAGGGTCGTGGCGCCATAGGTGATGTCGTTCGTGTGACAGGCGGAACAGTTCAGGCCGACCCAGGGCTCCCGATCGGATTGCCCGGATTTCCAGCGCAGTTTGGTGTTGCTGAGTAGCTTGTCCGACTGGCAATCGACGGTGAACCCCAAGGGCAGTGTCTTGTCGAGCGGCAAGGACTTGTCGGTCGCGCAGGCCATGGTGGTGAAGCCCGCCGTCGGATTGGGCAGGTAGCGGAATTTCTGAATGTGCTCCGGGTCCAGGAACGGGGCGGTGCCGTTCGGCTGCTCCAGCGCGCGCAACCAGGCCAGCGGGATCAGCCGGGAACCTTGGGTCGCGGTGTACCAGGCGACCCGTTCCGCCGGGCTCCACCCCTGGGGGGCATGGGTCACACCGGCGGGGGACGGTGGCGGCGCGGTCATGCCCGGCCCAGCCAGAGTGAAATTCAGGGTGGCCACAAGCAACAGGGGTCGGAGGAACCGTTTCATCACATGCTCCCACAAAGCCGAACGTGCAACGTTCGTTCGGCGTTCTTATTGTTGCACCATTTTTGCCGGCACTGAATTTTTGTGCGTTTTTACGGTAGCAGGCGCATACCGGGGTTGCAATGACCAGCCCGCGGCATTCCACATCTTGGGACGGGTACAGTTTATCTCAACGTGAGGGTTCGGGAACCAGATTTCTGTTGTTGTAACGACCTGGCAAAGGCGGCAACACATCCGCAACACCCGCCAGCACGCGAACCTGGGTATCGGCGCCGAATTGCCGTATAGCTCGTGCCCGCGAACCTGGCCGGAAGGTATTTTCCCATGACACCAGAGGTCGATCTGGATCCCCTGGACGCGTATCTCTCCTCGGAGGACGCGCCCGAAGGCTGTATGGATCTGTCGGAGCTGGATGGCTTCATGGCCGGCGTGATCGCCGGCCCGGCCGGGATCGAGACCGATGAGTGGCTCGCTCTGGTCTGGGACGGCGATACGCCCCGGTTTGCATCCGAGCAGCAGCGTCAGATCGTGCTGACGACGATCGCGGCACGTTTCCATGAAATCGCACAGGGGTTGGATGCCTCCCCCGCGGATTATGCGCCGGTATTCTGGGAGGATGTGACCGGCACCACCATCGCCGAGGATTGGGCGGCCGGCTTCATGCAGGCGGTTGCGTTGCGCCCGCGGGCCTGGGATCCGGTGCTGGCCGGCGACAGTGCCTCACTGCTGATCCCGATCGCCGCGATCGCGGGACTGGCCCTGCCCTCGGACGCTGGCGGCGACCTGGACATGCCGGAGGAGATGCTGGACCGGCTGATCCGGGACGCCGAAAGCATCCTGCCAGCCTGTGTGATCGGATTGCGCGAACACTGGCGGGCACGTGGGGTTGGTGGAGCATCCATGCCGGACGCTCCCACCGGCCGGCCGCACTGACGCGCCCCGACACGCGGCAGAGTTGTGGGGCGACGGCTTGCAAACCGAGGGATTGAAGCCAATTCTGATCCGATGGTCCAACCGCTGACCCTGCTCGATAAAATATGGAATGCCCACGTCATCGTCGCCCGCGATGACGGGACACATCTGTTGTGGATCGACCGCCATCTTGTGCATGATGGCAGTTTCCATGCCTTCGGCATCCTGCACCGGGACGGGCGCACGATGCGCCGGCCGGACCTGACCTTTGGCGTCGCGGACCACTACGTCCCCAGCCATGCACGCTCTCTACCGATCGAGGACCCAGATGCCGCTCGCCTGGTGGGTCATCTGACGGAAAACGCGCGGCGCCACGGTTTCGACGTTATGGGCATCGGTGATCCGCGGCAGGGCATCGTGCATGTCGTTGGTCCGGAGCAGGGCCTGACCCTGCCCGGTGTCACCCTGGTCTGCGGCGATTCCCATACCGCGACGCATGGCGCGTTCGGTGCCCTGGCCTTCGGGATCGGCGCGACAGAGGCCGCTCATGTGCTGGCGACCCAGACCCTGTGGCAGCGCAAGCCACGCCAGATGCGGGTCATCATCGATGGCCGCTTCGGCCCGCATGTATCCGCCAAGGATGCGATACTGGCCGTGATCGCGCGGATCGGCGCCGCGGGCGGAGCGGGCTATGCCATCGAATACGCCGGCACCGCGGTGCAAGCCATGGCGATGGAAGCGCGCATGACCCTCTGCAACATGACCATCGAGGCTGGCAGCCGCACCGGGATGGTAGCGCCCGACCTCACGACCTTTGCCTGGCTGCGCGGCCGGCCCAGGGCGCCGCGCGGCAGACATTGGGACGACGCGGTCGATGCCTGGTCGGGACTGCGATCCGATCCGGACGCGTTCTTCGATCAGGAGGTCTGGATGGACGCGGACGCCATCGCGCCCACCGTCACCTGGGGAACCAGTCCGGACACCGGCCTGCCGATAACCGGGCATGTGCCCAACCCGGACGATGCGCCGGACCGCGCGACGGCCGAACGCACCGCGTCGCAGATCGCCTATATGGGCCTGGTGCCGAACCAGGCACTGGATGGCATCAAGGTGGATCGGATCTTCATCGGCTCCTGCACCAATGGCCGCATCGACGACCTGCGCGCCGCCGCCGCCGTCCTGCGCGACCGGAAGGCCGTCATCCCCGGGCTCGTTACCGCCGGTTCAGGCCCCGTCAAGCGCCAGGCGGAGCGGGAGGGGTTGGATCGCATCTTCACCGCCGCCGGGCTGCTCTGGGGGGAGCCGGGCTGTTCGTCCTGCACCGGCATGAACGGCGATGTCGTGCCGCCGGGGGAGCGATGCGCGGCTACGTCCAACCGCAATTTCGTGGGCCGGCAAGGCCCCGGTTCGCGCACCCATCTGATGTCGCCGGCGATGGCCGCCGCCGCTGCCTTGTCAGGCGCCTTGCAGGATGTCAGGCGGATTCTGCCATGACTCCGTTCACCGTCCTGTCCGGTCCCGCCGCTTTGCTGGAACAGGCCAATATCGACACCGACCAGATCATCCCCGCCCGGTTCCTGCGCCGCCCCCGCGCGGACGGCTACAACAATTTCCTGTTCCATGATTTGCGGGCGGCGGATGCGGATTTCCCGGTCTCGGCCAACGGCAATGCCGAAATCCTGGTGGCCGGTGAGAATTTCGGCTGCGGATCGTCGCGGGAAGGCGCGGTGTACGCCCTGGTCGATGCGGGGGTTCGGTGCGTGATCGCACCCGGGTTCGGGGATATTTTCGGCTCCAACGCCAGCCGGAATGGTCTGTTGACCGTGGTGCTGGCACCGGAAGCCTGGGGCGCGGTGCGGGATGCCGTTGCCGTGGGGGCCGACATCACGATCGATCTGCGCCGCCAGCATGTGCGGGCCGCCAACACGGAATACCGCTTCGAAATCGACCCGTTCCGCAAGCAGCGCCTGCTGCGCGGGGTGGACGACATCGCGCTGACCCTGGAAAGCGCCGACGATATCGACAATTTCGAGGCCAATATCCCGTCGATGCGGCCTTGGTCGGTGCCGGGTTGAGCCGGTTCCGGGCCCTGGCGCACCCAGGCGGTTGGCCGCCACCTGGTTCGGCGTGGACCATCCGTGCGTCGACCGACCCCCAGGTGTGAACGAATCGTTAGCCTATGCGCGCTAGATCCCGATGATGGATTTTGTCACCGATTTCGCCGATCAGGCGGTGGTTCTACCGGTTGTCGCGGTCGTCCTGGCCTTATTGGCGTTGCAGGGCTGGTATCGCGGCGCCACGGCATGGTTGGTCGCGGTCGCCGGCACATTCGGGATGGTTTTCATCTTGAAGGTCGGATTTCTGGCCTGCGCGCCGGTGTTCGGCCCAGTCGGCCTGTCCAGCCCCAGCGGTCATGCCGCCGCCGCGACCGTGCTCAGCGGTGGCCTGGTCGCGTTGATGACCGCCCGGACGGCCATTGTCCTGACGGCGGCCCTGTTGGCGGGTGCGGTGATCGGCACCACGCGGCTGGCGCTGGGCGTGCACTCCTTGCCCGAGGTCGTAATGGCGATTGCCATCGGTCTCGTGGGGGTGTTTGCACTGATCCGGCTGGCCGGGACGCCGCCAGCCTTGCGCCCGCGACCGATCGTGGCGGGGGTCGTCTTCATGGTTGTGCTGCTGCATGGCGCACGCCTGCCGGCCGAGGTTGCAATCCGGTCGCTGGCCCATCGGATCGCCGGCTTCGTTCCGATCTGCCGAGCGCCGACGATGTCGGGGTCGCTGGCGGGCAGGATGATGCTGGCGTGGGATGCGCAAAGTGGCAGGCGGTCGGAATCACCGTTGGTGGCGGACGAGAACCCCTGTCCGGTGGATCAGACCCTGCCGTAAGTGTCCTCCAGCCGCACGATATCGTCCTCCCCCAGATAGGCGCCGGATTGCACCTCGATCAGGGTCAGCGGGATCCGGCCGGGATTTTCCAGCCGGTGGACGCAGCCCAGGGGGAGGTACACGCTCTCGTTCTCTCGCAGGATCAGGGTTTCCTGATCGCGCGTGACGCGGGCGGTGCCGTTCACCACCACCCAGTGTTCGGCCCGGTGGAAATGGCTTTGCAGCGACAACTGACGACCCGGCGATACGACGATTCGCTTGACCTGGAACCGATCGCCCTGGATCAGGCTTTCGTAGAAGCCCCAGGGCCGATAGGTGCGATTATGCGCCACGGCCTGGGACCGGCCGGCCACCTTCAGGCGCTCCACGATCGCCTTCACGTCCTGGGCGTGGTCGCGATGCATCGCCAGCACTGCGTCGTTGGTCACCACCAGAACGATGTCTTTCAGCCCGACGGTCGCCACCAGCATGGTGTCGGACCGGACATAGCAGTTCTCCGTCCCCTCCAGCACCGCATCGCCAATCACGACGTTGCCGTTGGCGTCCTTGTCGCCGAGTTCCCACAGCGCATTCCAACTGCCCACATCCGACCAGCCAATATCCGCCGGCACCACCGCCGCTCGGCTGCTGCGTTCGGCGACGGCATAGTCCAGGCTGATCGACGGGCAGGCCGCGAACGCCGCTTCGTCCAGGCGGATGAAATCCAGATCGGATCGGCGCCCCGCCACCGCCGAACGCACCGCCGGCAGCACATCGGGGGCGTGGCTATCCAGTTCCTGCAGCAAGGTGCGCGCGGTGAACACGAACATGCCGGAATTCCACAGATGCCGCCCATCCGCCACCAGGCGCTGGGCGGTCGCCTGGTCCGGTTTTTCCAGGAACTTCGCTACGGTGAATGCACCCGGCCCATCGGCCAAAGGCTCCCCCGTCTCGATATAGCCATAGCCGGTTTCGGGCGCGGTCGGGCGCATGCCGAAGGTGACGATCCGACCCGTGCGCGCCACCTGGGCGGCAATAGCGAGCGCCTTGTGCAGGGCGGGGACATCGGCGATCGCTGCATCGGCCGCCATCATCCACAGCACCGAGTCCGGGTCGTCTTCGGCCGCCAACAGGGCCGCCGCGGCGATGGCGGGGGCGCTGTTGCGGCCCACCGGCTCCAGCAGGATGCGCGCCCCGGCGATGCCGGCCTGGCGCAGTTGTTCGGCGATCAGGAACCGATGCTCCTGGTTGCACACCACGATTGGTGGCTGGAACCCTGGCCCCAGCGCACGAACGGCGGTTTCCTGGATCATGGTGCGCTCGGATACGAGCGGCCAAAGCTGTTTCGGAAAGCTCTCTCGGGAGACCGGCCATAATCTGGTGCCCGATCCGCCGGACAGGATGACGGGGACGATCGTTGTGTCTGTCGTTTGGCCGGTCATGAGCGGGTCGAATGCCTTTTTTTGCGGGCGGCGCTAGCTTGATCGTGCGGTGAACGCATACAATCTACCGCAGATGGATAGGGAAGCACGACATGCAAATCGAAATCGAATTCTGCGGCATGTGAGGTTATGAGCCACGCGCCCGTGCGGCCCGTGACCTGATCCTGGCAGCCCACCCGACGGCCGACATCCTGATGAAGCGCGGCGGTGGCGGCGTATTCGAGGTGTCCGTGGAAGGCCGACTGGCCTACTCGAAGAAGGCAACCGGACGGTTTCCGACCGAAAGCGAAATCCGGGCGGTGATCGCCTGACATCCGGCAATGGCCCGCGTGTGCGGTTCGGCCGATCGGGGCGGACAAACCCACGCGCCGTTAAGCGGTCCTTAAACTCCGGGGCCTAGAAGGGTCGGACGCATCCCGGGCGACTTCCTACCGGGACGGCCCGAGACGGAGGCCCCCGGTGAGGCAATCGACCCATTCAGCAGATCGTGGCGGCGTGGCGGCCATATCCGATGCGCTCATGTGGCGGGGATTGCGCCTTGCCCATGCGCTGCGCCAACACTCGCCCTGGGCCGGGGAGGCGTTGCGACGCACGATCCTGGCCCTGTGGTGGACCGTGACCCTGCAATTGCACATCCAGTTCCGCTTCTGGCTGCGGGCCCGGGCATTGCGACGCGCGGTTCCAGCTTCCGTCACGCCGCCGGACCTGCAAGCCACGATCGATCCCGCTCGGCTGATCCTGCCGTGCTTTGACTCGCCGATCGTGTCGGTGATCATTCCCACCTATGGACAGGTGCCGTTCACCCTGCGCTGTCTTGCCTCGATCGCCGCTCACGCCCCGGCGGCGCTGCTGGAAGTGATCGTTATCGATGATGCATTCCCTGGCGAGGAGGTGGCAGAACTGGGCCGCGTCAAGGGCATTCGCCTGCAACGGAACGAGGCGAACCTGGGCTTCATCGGCAGTTGCAACCGGGCGGCGAAAACGGCGCGCGGGCAATATCTGCTGTTCCTGAACAATGACACGCAGGTGCTGGACGGCTGGTGCGACACGATGCTGGCACTGTTTCGCCTGCGCGACGACGTGGGCGCGGTCGGGGCCAAGCTGCTGTATCCCGACGGCACGTTGCAGGAAGCCGGCGGTATCATCTGGCAGGACGGCAGCGGCTGGAATTTCGGCCGGCATGAAAATCCCGATAAGCCGATCTACAACTATGTGCGAGAGGTGGACTACTGCTCCGGTGCCGCTCTGATGGTCCCGCGATCGTTGTTCCAGCGGCTGGGCGGCTTCGACCAACGTTACGCGCCGGCCTATTTCGAGGATTCCGATCTGTCCTTCCGGCTGCGCGGCCTGGGCCTGAAGACCCTGTACCAGCCACGCGCGCGGGTCGTGCATTTCGAGGGCGTCTCGCATGGGCGGGACCTGGCGGTCGGCGTAAAGTCCCACCAGGTCTCCAACCTGCGGACCTTCGTGCGGACCTGGGCGGCGCCCCTGAGTCGGGACCACTATCCCAACGGCACCGACATCCTTCGCGCGCGCGATCGTGCACGCCATCGCATGGTCGTGCTGATCGTCGATCATCGGATGCCGGAACCGGACCGCGATGCAGGATCCCGCACCATACTCAGCTTCATCCAGGCGCTGCTGGCCGCCGATGTCGTAGTCAAGTTCTGGCCGCACAACCTCTCCTATCATCCCGGCTATACCGAGGCGTTGCAGGATCTGGGGGTGGAGGTGTTCCACGGTCCCGACCAGATGCCGTTCCGTGACTGGATGCGCGCCAACGGACAGGCGCTGGACGCCGTACTGCTCAGCCGGCCGGATGTCGCCGACGATTGCCTGTCGGTGGTGCGCCAGTTCAGTGCGGCGCGCGTGGTCTATTACGGGCACGACCTGCATTTCCGCCGGATGCGCCAACATGGCGAACTGACCCGCGACGAAACAATGTTGCGGGCAGCCGATCGGATGGAGGAATTGGAGCGCGGCCTGTGGCGGCGGATGGACACCGTGCTTTACCCATCCGTCGAGGAAGTGGAGATGGTCCTGGCGATGGAGCCGGGTGCCCCGGTGCAGGCGGTGCTGCCCTATTGTTTCGACTCGTTTGCCGAACCGCGGC
>CAMBXJ010000102.1 GCA_945871455.1 Asaia bogorensis | reverse complement strand
CCGACGCTGGCGGGTCTGTTGATTGGTTTCCTCAGCGTCGGTCTGTGCGGCTTTGGCGGTGTGCTTCCCTGGGCGCGCCGGATGATCGTGGAGCAGCGGCGTTGGCTGACCGCCGCCGAGTTCACCGATCTTCTCAGTCTGTGCCAGTTCCTTCCCGGCCCGAATGTCATCAACGTCGCCGTTGCCCTCGGCGCCCGTTTCCACGGGCCGCTCGGCTCTCTGGCCGGGGTTACCGGATTGCTCGCGGCACCGATGGCGATCGTGCTGGCTTTGGCCTCGGTTTACGACCGGTTTGCCGATGTGCCAGTCGTGGCCGATGCGTTTGCCGGTTTGGCGGCGGCGGCATCGGCGTTGGTCCTGTCCATGGCGCTGAAGATATCGGCGCCATTGCGCACCCGTCCGGTCAGCATCGTGGTGGGGCTGGCGACCCTGGCCGCGATCGCGCTGTTTCGCTGGCCGTTGCCGGCGGTGTTGGCGGTGGTGGCGCCGGTGTCCATCCTGTTGGCGCATCGCACGCTCCGGCCGCGGCCATGACCGGATCGCCGCTGACCGAGTTGGCTTTGATATTCGGACAGTTGTCGCTGCTGGCGTTCGGCGGCGGGGTTACCGTGCTGCCCGAAATGCAGCGGCAGGTGATAGAGGTACATCCCTGGCTGACCCCCGGGGAGTTCGCGTCGCTGTTCGCGCTGGCGCAGGCGTCGCCGGGTCCGAACATGCTGGTGGTCGTGCTGATCGGCTGGCGGGTCAGCGGGCTGCCCGGCGCGTTCGTGGCGATCGGCGCGCTCTGCCTGCCGTCGTCGCTGCTGACCTACTTCGCCGCCAAACTGTGGGACCGGTTTCGCAATGCGGGATGGCGGCGCGCGGTGCAGGCTGGTCTTGTGCCGGTAACGGCGGGGCTGATCGCGGCGGGCGCGATCATGCTGGCCATGACGACCACCACGGGTTGGCCGACTTTCGCGCTGACCGCCGCGGCAACGACGGTTTTCACCGCGACCAAGTTGCATCCGCTGATCGTCCTTGGGGCGGCGGCGGCGTTGGGGGCGGCGGGGGTGTTGCGGTAGACGCGGCGTCGGTTCCCTATCGCCGCGACCGGATGGCTTCATGGCGGGTAATTTTTGGCCGTGGGTATTGCTGCGTAGACCTGTGGCTCCGGGGTCGATTGCGTGGAAACGCGGGCTGATTGATATGAAAATATGAGGTAATGCACTAACGAAATGTCAAAATTTCCCTATTTCTGACAAATACATTGTAATGAACGCATATCTGACCTAACTGTATTGCAACACTCCGGGAGTCACACGACAGGGAGGCAGTTATGGGTTCGACAAACTGGTACGACGACCGCACGCAATTGCTCGCGGATGGTCAACAACCTAGCCAACGGCACTCAATCGCTGACTTTACCCGCCGCGACATCATGGCCCTGACAGCGTTCGGACTGCTCGCCACCCGCGCAGGTCCCGCCGTTGCAGCACCGAAAGGGCAACTTGTCTGGGCCTCGCATATCTCACTGGCACCCACCTGGTTCGACCCGGCCGAAACCCCGGGGATCGTGACGCCGTTCATGCTGCTTTATGCCATGCATGACGGAATGGTGAAGGCGATGCCCGGTAAGCCCTTCGACCTGGCCCTGGCGGATTCCTATACGCCCTCCGCCGACGGTCTCAGCCACACATTTGTGATCCGGCAGGGAACGACATTCCACAACGGCGCGCCAGTCACGGCGGAGGACGTGAAATACTCATTCGAACGCTACCGAGGCAACGCCGCGAAATTCATCAAGGATAAGGTCGCCACGGTGGAGACTTCCGGTTCCAGGCAAGTCGTCTTCCGGCTGCATAAGCCGTGGCCTGACTTCCTGACCTATTACGCGGGCGTCACCGGTGCCGGTTGGATCGTGCCGAAGTCCTATGTCGAAAGCGTCGGAGAGGCTGGTTTTAAAAAGGCGCCGGTCGGTGCCGGGCCTTACAGGTTCGTGTCCTTCAACCCGGGCGTGGAACTGGTGCTGGAGGCGTTCGAAGGCTACTGGCGCAAGCCGCCGACAGTGAAACGCCTGGTCCTGAAAGTGATCCCGGATGAAACGACAAGGCTTGCCGCGCTGAAACGCGGTGAGGTCGATATCGCCTACTCCATCCGGGGCGAACTTGCCGAGGAGTTGCGCCGCTCGCCCGGCCTGGAGCTCAAACCGGTCATCATCAACTCCCCGTTTTGGCTGTACTTCGCCGACCAGTGGGATCCGAAATCGCCCTGGCACGACGTGCGCGTCCGCAAGGCCGTCACCTTCGCGCTCGACTACAACTCCATCAACCGTGCTCTCACCCTGGGCCATTCACTGATCACGGGGAGTATCGTGCCGAAAGGCTACGATTTCTATTGGCAACCGCCGTCGCCGACCTTCGATCAGGCGCGCGCGCGCGCCCTGTTGGCCGAGGCAGGGTTCCCCGGTGGCTTCGATGCCGGAGACTATTACTGCGATTCGTCCTACTCCAACCTGGCCGAAGCCGCATTGAACAACCTTCAGGAAGTCGGCATCAAAGCCAGACTGCGCCCGATCGAGCGGGCCGCCTTCACCAAGGGGTATTCCGAGAAGAAATATCGCAACATCATTCAGGGCGGCAGTGGGGCCTTCGGCAATGCCGCGACCAGGATGGAGACGTTCGTGGTCAAGGGGGGCGCCTATGTCTATGGCAGCTATCCCGATATCGACGAGTTGTTCGTGAAACAGGCCGATGAAGTCGACCGCTCCCGCCGGGAGACGATCCTGCACAAGATGCAGCAATTGATCCATGAACGCGCCGTCTATGCACCGATCTGGCAGCTCGCATTCCTCAACGGCCAGGGGGCGCGGGTCGCGGAATCTGCTCTCTCCCTGATCGCGGGGCACCCGTATTCGGCCCCATACGAAGATTTGCGCCTGAAGAGTGGCACCTGACAGACCGGGCGGGCGTTCACTGTCGCGCTGCCGACCCGCCCCGGCGAGCCCGGTCGGGCCAAAGGGCAAATGCCCGCCGGCGTCAGTCCAGTTGCACGCCGGCGGACTGGATGATCGGCGTCCATTTCGTCAGTTCCGCCTTCAGGAACGCGGTCAGCTTATCTGGGCTGGTGTCCGGGCTGGGGTCGACCCCAAGTTCGCGCAGGCGCGCATCCACCGCCGGATCGGCCAGCGCGGCATTCAGCGCGGCGGTCAGTTGAGCGATGATGGGCTGGGGCGTCTTCGCGGGGGCGAACAGGCCGAACCAGGCGGCGCATTCGAAGCCTTTGTAGCCTTGCTCCTCCATCGTTTTCAGGTCGGGCAGGCTCCGCGTGCGGGTCAGCGAGCCGGCGGCCAGGGGCCGGATGGTGCCGGCCTGAATTTGCGGCAGGCTGGTGGGCGTGCCTTCGAACACCATCGGGATTTGCCCGGCCGCCAGGTCGTTCATCATCTGCCCGCCGCCCCGATACGGCACATGGGCGATGTCCAGCCCACCATGCAGGGTCTTCAGCACCTCCGCGCACAGATGCCCCATGCTGCCCATTCCGGGTGAGCCATAGCTGTATTTGCCGGGATTGGCCTTGATCAGCGCGACCAGTCCCGCCACGTCCGTCGCGTCCACTGATCGATGCACCGACAACAGCAGCGGGATGTCGCCGATCTTGCCGATGGGGGCGAAATCCTTCAGCGGATCATAGGCGATCGTCTTGTAAAGGCTGGGGTTGATCGCGTGGGTCGACACCGTGGCCAGCCCCAGCGTGTAGCCATCGGGTGGGGCCTTGGCGAGCATTTCACTGCCCAATTTGCCGCCCGCGCCACCCCTGTTGTCGACCACCAGTTGCTGGCCGAGCAGTTCCGCCATGCGGGCGCCGATGATGCGGGTGACGATGTCGGTGGGGCCGCCGACCGTGAATGGCACGATCACGCGGATCGGCTTGGACGGATATTTGTCCTGCGCCATTGCCGGGTTGACCAGAACCATCCCGGCCAGCATCGCGGCGGGAAGCGCTCGGCGGGGGATGGACCGGAAAACGGCGAGCAGACAGGTAAGAGCGCGGCCGGCCATGACTTTGATACCCTCCCACAGGTGGTTGCGTGGCGTTCTCGCCCAGCTTTGCGGGCTTTCCTACTACACCTTGTCGGAAATTCCGCCGCTTTTCCGTGGGCGATGCGGGCCACGTCCGACGCTCTCAGGCGGGTTCAATGTTCCGGCGCGGACAACTGGCGCCCCCCGCCGTCATTTCCGGTCCATCATGGCAATTGCCGCCTACTGTCGCCAAGGCTTGCAAACCGTCGGGCGCGCGGCTATGTCATGAACACTCTACATTCTCCGCTAACTATCGGGGGGTGGCCTTAACCGGCCGCCTTTTTTGTTTTGGTGACAAGCGAACCTAACCACACGACTTTGGAACAGCGTCTGACTGCCCTGGTTGAGCCAATGCTTCTCCATATGGGCTACGAACTCGTGCGCATCACGATCCTGGGGCGCGAACGCCCGACCGTGCAGATCATGGCGGACCGTGCCGACGGCGCGCAGATCAATGTGGACGATTGTGAGACCATCAGCCACCAGGTCAGCGCCATGATCGACGTGGAAGACCCCATTCCCGGCGCCTGGAATCTGGAGGTCAGTTCCGCCGGGATCGACCGTCCGTTGACCCGGGCGAAGGACTGGAACCGCTTCGCTGGCCACGCGGCTCGGGCCGAGACGCAATTTCCGGTGAACGGCCGGAAGCGGTTCTCCGGGATTGTGCTTGGCGCGGATGACGAAATCGCAAGAATGCGCCTCGACGACGGGACCGAGGTTGAATTGAAACTCGCCGAACTGCGCCGAGCCAAGCTCGTTCTGACCGATGCCTTGATCGAAGCGACGGCGAACCCACCGAAGACCAACTGAACCAAGACCCAAGCATCGAGGTCGTCCATGGATACCGCTATCGCCCGCCCCGAACTGCTCCTGGTCGCCGACGCCGTCGCGCGGGAGAAGTCGATCGACCGAGAGGAAGTGCTGGAGGCGATGGAGCAGGCCATCCAGAAGGCCGGGCGCGCCAAATACGGGCACGAGAAGGACATCCGCGCGACGATCGACCGCAAGACCGGCGATGTGCGCCTCTCGCGCTGGACCGAGGCGGTGGAAGCGGTGGAGAACGAGGAAACTCAGATCCCCGTCCATATCGCTCGCAAGTTCAAGCCCGACATTCAGCTTGGTCAGCACCTGATCGACCCGCTGCCGCCGATCGATTTCGGCCGTATCGCCGCGCAGACCGCCAAGCAGGTCATCGTGCAGCGCGTGCGGGAGTATGAGCGCAAGCGGCAATACGACGAGTTCAAGGACCGCGTGGGTGAGGTCATCAACGGTGTGGTCAAGCGCACCGAATACGGCAACCTGATGGTGGAACTGGGCCGGGCGGAAGCGTTGTTGCGGCGCGATGAGCTGATCCCGCGGGAGAGTTTCCGCAACGGCGATCGTGTGCGCGCCTACATCTACGATGTCCGCGAAGAACCCCGCGGGCCGCAGATTTTCCTGTCTCGCACGCATCCCGGCTTCCTGGCCAAGCTGTTCGCGCAGGAAGTGCCGGAAATCTATGACGGCATCATCGAGATCAAGGCGGTGTCGCGCGATCCGGGGTCTCGCGCCAAGATGGCGGTGATCAGCCGCGACTCTTCGATCGATCCCGTCGGTGCCTGCGTGGGTATGCGGGGATCGCGCGTGCAGGCCGTCGTGCAGGAATTGCAGGGCGAGAAAATCGACATCATTCCCTGGAGCGCGCAGGCCGCCACCTTCGTGGTGAACGCGCTGGCCCCGGCCGAGGTGACCAAGGTCGTGCTGGATGAGGAAGCCGGCCGGGTGGAAGTCGTGGTGCCCGATGAGCAGCTCTCGCTCGCGATCGGACGGCGTGGCCAGAACGTCCGCCTGGCGTCGCAGTTGACGCGGTGGGACATCGATATCCTGACCGAGGCAGAGGAAAGCGAGCGCCGGCAGGAGGAATTCCGCCGCCGGTCCGGCCAATTCGTGGAAGCGTTGGATGTCGACGATATGATCGCCGGGCTTCTGGTGACGGAAGGCTTCACATCGGTCGAGGAACTGGCGTTCACACCGGTCGAAGAAGTCGCGGCCATCGAAGGGTTCGACGACAACGTGGCGGAGGAACTGATCCGTCGCGCGGAGACCTTCATCACCAATCGCGACAACGAACTGACGGACAAGCGGATCGCCCTTGGCGTTTCCGACGATGTGGCGGTGATCGAGGTCCTGACGCCGGCGATGCTGGTGGCCCTGGGCGAAAAGGGTGTCAAATCCCTGGACGACCTGGGCGATCTGGCCTCGGACGAACTGATCGAGATCGTCGGCGCCGACAAGATGGATGAGGCCGTTGCCAATGACGTGATCATGATGGCCCGGGCGCACTGGTTCGACGATGAAGACGCCGCCGCGCCCGACGCGGACGCCGATGCCGAAGTGCCCGACGACCTGTCCGACGACGCTACCGTTGAGGCAAAGGAAGGGGAGGCCGGCCACGACTGAGGCCCTGAGGAGACCCGCGGTAATGATTGCGGCATCTACTGCTGCATCTGGTGTTGAGCACGGGTCCCTCCGCGTCATGGCGGGGGTAGACCCGCCATCCACGGCTTGCAGTGCTGATCTCGGCAAAGCCGTGGATGGCCTGCCTGCGCAGGCCATGACGGTGCCGCCTGACCAAGCGCCAAATCATGCGGCTCTCGCCGACGCAGCCACGGCCGATGTGCTCTCGACCGATGTAATTTCGGCCGACGACACGGCGGACGAACCCGAAACCGGCCCGCTGCGGCGTTGCATTGTCACGCGCGAACGCCAGCCCAAGGAACGCATGATCCGCTTTGTGATCGGCCCCGACCGCGCGTTGGTCCCTGACCTGGCCGCAAGGCTGCCCGGACGGGGAATATGGTTGAGCGCGTCGGGGGATGTGTTACAACACGGGGGCGCACAAGGAGACGCGTATCGTCAGCTCGTGCGTGCGTTCGCCCGCGCTGCTCGTGGTCCGGTGTCGGTGTCCCCCAACCTTCGCGACATGCTCGAAGCGGCGTTGGTCCGACGGATCGGCGAATTGCTTGGCCTTGCTCGTCGGGCCGGTCAGGCGATCGCCGGGTTCGAAAAGGCGCGGGAGTGGGTTCGCGGGGGACAGGCCGGTGTGGCGGTTCAGGCTTCGGACGGCAGCGAAGCGGAGCGGATACGGTTTCTGTCGGGTGCGGCTGCGTCGGTCTGCGTGATCGATCCATTGCCGGCCGAAACACTGGGGCGGATATTCGCGAAGGACCATGTCGTCCATGTCGCGGTCGCGCCCGGTAAACTGGCCAACGCTCTTGTGACAGAGGCGGGACGGCTGGCGGGACTACGAGGATTCGGGCGCGTGTCCATGGGGACAGACAGGCGGGAAACCGCCGGCGTGAACATAGAAGTGGGTGCCACGGGTAAAGCATGAGCGAAACCAACGATCAGGACGGCGGTAAAGGTCGGCTCTCCTTGCGTCCCGCGGGACGCATGGAACTGGGGCGCACCGTCGACGCGGGCTCCGTCAGGCAGAGCTTCAGTCACGGACGATCGAAAGTCGTCCAGGTCGAGGTGCGCAAAAAGCGCGCACCGGTTGCACCGCCGCCGTCAGCGGCGGCCGGAGCACCGACACCGACACCAGCCGGCACGGGCTCTCCACAAGCGCGCGGACCCGCGCCAACAGGTCGTCCGGCGCCAGGCGCGGGACGCGCGCTGACCGCGACCGAACTGGCGGCGCGTCAGCGCGCGCTGGTCGAACAGCAGCGTGACTCTGCCCGACGCGAGGCCGAACGGCGCGAGCAGGAGAAGATTTCGATCCTCTCCGCGGCCGAAGAAGCGCGTCGTCGAGAGGAAGAAGCCCGCAAGGCAGCAGACGAACAGGCGCGCCGACAGGCCGAAGAAGATACGCGTCTGGCCGCGGAAGCCGAGGACAAGCGCAAGGCCGACGCCGCCGCGGCTGCTCAGGCCGCTGCCGCCGCCGCGCGGGAAGCCGCCGAAGTGGCCGCGGGCCAACGCCCGAGCGCGCCGCGTCCGGTCGAACAACCCAGCGTGCAGGAACCAGGGCAACCCGGCCCCGACCAGGGTGCCGCCCCGCCGACCGCCGCCGCGTCGGCGCCCGTTGCGCGGGCTCCGGCGACGGCGCCGGGCGCGCCCGCCGCCAGGCCCGCGGCGCCGGCGGCACCCGCCGCGCCGGGTGCGGTCAACGAGACATTGCGTCTGCGACCGGGCACTCGCGCCGATGAGGAGGAGGACGCCCGTCAGGCGCGCCGCCCCGGCCCGGGCGGTATTCCCGCTCGCAAACCGCCGGTGGTGGCACCCAAGAAGGGCGTCGACGATCGCCGCCGCGCCGGACGCATCGACGTCCAGGCCGCGATCGAGGGCGAGGACGACCGGGTTCGCTCGCTGGCCTCCGTCCGTCGCCAGCGGGAGCGCGAGCGGCGCCAGGCGGAGCTGGAACGGCTCCGCTCCGATCAGGTCAAAGTGGTGCGAGACGTCATTCTCCCCGAGCAGATCACCGTCCAGGAGCTGGCCAATCGTATGGCCGCCCGTGCGCCGGAGGTCATCAAGACCCTGATGAAACTCGGCGTCATGGCGACGATCACGCAGTCGCTCGATGCCGACACCGCCGAACTGGTGGTGCAGGAATTTGGCCACCGGGTGCGGCGCGTCGCGGAATCCGACGTCGAAATCGGGATCGAAGGCGTCGCGGATATCGATTCGGAATTGGTGCCACGTGCGCCGGTCGTGACCATCATGGGCCATGTCGATCACGGCAAGACGTCGTTGCTGGACGCACTGCGTTCAACCGACGTGGCGGCCGGGGAAGCCGGTGGCATCACCCAGCATATCGGCGCCTATCAGGTGCAGATGGCCAGCGGTCAGCGGATCACCTTCGTCGATACGCCTGGTCACGAAGCCTTCACCGCCATGCGCGCGCGTGGCGCGGCGGTCACCGATATCGTGGTGCTGGTGGTTGCCTCCGACGATGGCGTGATGCCGCAGACGATCGAGGCGATCCGTCATGCCAAGGCGGCAAACGCGCCGCTGATCATCGCCATCAACAAGATGGACAAGCCGGACGCGAATCCGGGTCGGGTACGCCAGGAACTCCTCAGCCACGACATCGTGGTCGAGGAAATGGGCGGCGAGACCCAGGACGTCGAGGTTTCGGCGCTGAAGAAGACGGGTCTGGACAAGTTGGAGGAAGCCATCCTCCTCCAGGCCGAAATTCTGGACCTGCGCGTCAATCCGGATCGCACGGCGGAAGGGACGGTGATTGAAAGCCGCCTCGATCGCGGTCGCGGCCCGGTGGGTACAGTGCTGGTGCAGCGCGGCACATTGCGGCAGGGCGATATCATCGTGGCCGGCTCGGAATGGGGCCGGGTGCGCGCCATGCTCGATGACAAGGGCCGCCCGTTGACCGAAGCCGGACCGTCCACGCCCGTCGAAATCCTGGGCCTGAGCGGTGCGCCGTCGGCCGGGGAGCCGCTGGTGGTGGTCGAAAGTGAAAGCCGAGCGCGAGAGATTACGGAATTCCGGTCTCGGAGACAGCGGGATAAGGTGGCCGGTGCGGCCGCCGGTGCCCGCGGCACGCTGGATGAGATGTTGGCGCGCATCCAGGCGGGCGAGCAGAAAGAGGTCGCGATTCTGATCAAGGCCGATGTGCAGGGCAGCGCGGAAGCGATCCAGGCCACGGTGCTGAAATTGGCGCATGAGGAAGTGAAGGTCCGCGTGCTGCTGGCCGGCGTCGGGCAGATCACCGAAAGCGACATCCAGCTCGCCAAGGCTTCCAGCGCCGTGGTCGTCGCGTTCAACGTGCGTGCCACGTCGCAGGCGCGGGAGCTTGCGCAGCGGGAATCGGTGGATATCCGCTACTTCTCGATCATCTATGAGGTGTCGGACGACATTGAAAAGCTGGTCAAGGGCAAGGTCGCGCCCAAGGCTCGCGAGAAGTTCCTGGGCTACGCCGAGGTCCGCAAGGTCTTCAACATCACCAAGACCGGCAAGGTCGCGGGCTGCATGATCACCGAAGGCCTGGTGAAGCGTGGCAGCGGCGTCCGCGTTCTGCGAGAGAACGTGGTGATCCACAATGGGGAGCTTTCGCAGCTCAAACGCTTCAAGGACGATGTCCGCGAAGTGGCGCGTGGCTACGAATGCGGCCTGTCGTTTGCCAACTTCCACGATCTGCAGGAAGGCGACGTGGTCGAGTGCTTCGAAGTGGAGATGGTTCCGGGTTGAAGAAGCGAGACGCCGGACCGTCCCAGCGGCAATTGCGCGTGGCGGAGGAAATCCGCCACGTCCTGAGCGGGGTGTTCACGCGGCGCGAATTCCGCGACCCCGAACTGGCAACGGCCGAGATCACGGTGAACGA
>CAMBXJ010000101.1 GCA_945871455.1 Asaia bogorensis | reverse complement strand
GCTGTCATTGCGAGCGCAGCGAAGTAATCCAGGGGCCTGGTACTGTCGATCCTGCTGGTTGCCCTGGGTTGCCTCGCTGCGCTCGCAATGACAGCGGCCGTGGTCGCCATGGGTCAATGGTCAGGCGACGCCCACGTTCAGCCGCTTTTGTCGCGCGTCTTCAACCATGTCCGCGTTGCGCGTCCTGAATAGATCGGCTCGCCCATAGTTGGGGATCGCCTTGGTGACAGTTCGCGCTGTTCGGCACCGGGATATCCTTTCGACGCAACACCGTTTGATACGGCCTGTGGCCTTCCATGAAAACAGCCTCCAGATGCCGCGAAAATTGCGAAAAATCGCCATTTTCTGCCATGGCGGCGCGGCCTCGGTCGCTGGCTGACTCCGTGGACCACCGTGGTCCTCCCGTGAACTCCGTGGTTAATCTTGCGGACAGCGAAACCCGTACAGACCTTGATCCGAGTCAGGCTGGTTGTTCGGCGACGGGGCCGTCTGGCGGCGATCGGTTGGGTTACGGCACCGCAAGGTCAACCACGGAGGTCACGAAGGGCCACGGTGATCCACGGAGGTTCTTTTCGCTGGAACCAGGTGCGCTTTTGGAACCAGTTAAGGGATGGGCGATACAAGCGTATCGTCTGGCGGGTTCGCATGGGTGCGATTCAACATTGTGTGGAGCAATATCGACGACCCTGAACATGGACCGATAGACTCGCCTCCTCGTCGTTGCCACACATTATCCGGCAACCCGCCCTCTGCCGTTGAAGACCGGGACACGCACAAATAGCGGAGCGCACGCCAGCGTCCGACCGATGCCGTGCCGGGTCTTCACCTGTTGCACACAGGACAATTGTCAGGCAGCGGCGCGCGCCGTCCATCCCCAGGTATGCGGACAGACATATAGCGCCGTCGCCATAACAGACCCGCCCGGATTGGCCCGACCCGATCCGGGCATCGGCAGCAGGGGCCGAAGCCCCATGCCTTACGCGATCGCCCCTTCCCGCTTCAGCGCCCGGATCGTGGAGCGAAACGCATCGACGGTGATCGTCATTTCCTCCGGCCCATGCGTCGCCGAGATCGTGCCTGACGGGCCGGAGTTCATGTCCACGCCGTTGACCAACATCCCCATGCGCACGGAGCCGGTCACCCCCGCGCCACGCGGCTTGTCGATCATCGTCTGGATGAAATCTTCCGCGTTGAAGCCATGCGGATCGATGTCCGCGCCTTGCGGGTTGGTGTAGACATGCATCCCGGAGAACGATCCGTGCACGGACCACTTCACCCCCTCGTCCACCAGCACGTCGTTCATTTTGCGGCGCAGTTCCTCACCATAGGCGCTGGCCCGATCGCAAACATCGGTGGTCTCGATGATCTCCAACGTCGCAACGGCCGCCGCCGCGGTGACGGGGTTCGCGTTGAACGTGCCGGGATGGTAGACGCGTTCCTGCCCGGCCGCCTTGGTCACCTTGAAATCCAGCCAGTCCAGGATGTCCTTGCGCCCGGTGACCACCCCGCCCGGCAGGCCGCCCGCGGCGATCTTGGCCAGCGTGGTCATATCGGGGGTCACGCCGAACGCAAGCTGCGCCCCACCGCGAGACACGCGGAACCCGGTCACCACCTCATCGAAGATCAGCAAGGTGCCGGCCTGCTGGGTCAGTTCTCGCAGCAGGCGCAGATAGGACGGCAGGATCGGCATCTTGCCGAAATTCGCGCCGGTCGGTTCCAGGATGACGGCGGCGATATCCTTGTGGTCGTTGAAGATCCGCGTGATGCCGTCAACATCGTTCGGGTCGCAAAGCAGCACCTGCTCGGAAATGCCGGCCACCACGCCGCTGGTGGGCGTCCCGTCGAAGTGACTGGTGTGGCCGCTGGTCATGTGATCGTGCCAACCATGGAAATGGCCGCGGAACCGCACCAGCTTCGACCGCCCGGTATGCGCGCGCGCGAGGCGCAGCGCCATCAACGTCGCCTCCGTGCCGGAACCGGTGAACCGCACCCGTTCGGCCGACGGCACCATCCGCGTGATCAGTTCCGCCCACCGCAGTTCCAACTCATGGCAGGCACCGAAATGCGTGCCGCGGTCCAGAGCGGCGTGCACCGCCGCCATCACCGTGGGATGGTTGTGGCCCAGGATCAGCGCCCCATGGCCGCCGAAATAATCGACATACTTGTTGCCATCGACATCCCATTTCACCGGCCCCGCCGCCCGCTCCACATAAATCGGATACGGATCAAACTGCCGACTGTCATGCGCCAGCCCGCTCGGCAGTAACCCCTGAGCTTTCTCCGACAGACGAGCAGACCCCGGGGTCATGGCTTCATAGGCGTCTAGCAAGCTGGCGTTGGGCAGGGTGCTGGCGGACATGCGACGGGCCTTTCCTTGGAGGGATCAGAAGCGACAGCGGGCACTATAGCGTGACAGGAATTGTCGCACACAGTCCGTGCGAGGCGCAAAAAAGGCAACCGCGCGGGCGCGCCCGGTTGGACGATTACCCGCCATCCACGAAAACCCCGCGACCGGCGACGCACCCAAATTCTCTCGATATCCTTCCGGAAATATTGCTTGCATAACCGCATCCGCCGTTGTCCAGATCGCTCTATCCGGGTCGCCCCGGATCAGGTCCCGCGCGCCGCCCCGCGCCGGTAGACCAGCATTGCCGCGCGCCAACTTCCAATCGAGCTTCGGGACCCCCATCATGCAAGCCCCCAATATGCAGGCCCCGAATATGCAGGCCCCAAATATGCAGGCAAAATGGCAATTCTGGATCGATCGCGGCGGCACCTTCACCGACATCGTCGCGCGCGATCCGGACGGGCGCCTGTCCACCCACAAACTGCTCAGTGAGAATCCGGGCCGCTACCGCGACGCCGCCATCGCCGGCATCAAGACCATGCTGGGGATCGCGCTCGACCAACCGATTCCCACCGGCCTTATCGACGCGGTCAAAATGGGCACGACAGTCGCCACCAACGCGCTGCTGGAACGCAAGGGCGACCGCACCCTGCTGATCGTCAACCGCGGTTTCGCGGATTGCCTGCGCATCGGCAATCAGGCTCGCCCGAGGTTGTTCGACCTCGCGATTACCCTGCCGACAATGCTGTACGAACGCGTCGTCGAAATCGGCGGCCGGGTCGGCGTGGATGGCCAGGAAATCGAGAACCTGGATGAAGCCGCCGCCCGCGCCGCCTTCGCCGCGGCCAAGGCGGATGGGATCGATGCCTGCGCCATCGTGCTGATGCATGCCTGGAAATATCCCGCCCAGGAACAGCGGCTTGCGGACCTGGCCCGAGAAGCGGGGCTGGGACAGGTGTCCGCCAGCCACGCGGTCAGCCCCTTGCTGCGCCTGGTGCCGCGCGGCGATACCACCGTCGTCGATGCCTATCTGTCGCCGATCCTGCGCCGCTACGTGGACCAGGTCGCCAGCGAACTCGGCGGCACACGCTTGTATTTCAT
Source organism: Asaia bogorensis (assembly GCA_945871455.1). Lineage (GTDB taxonomy): Bacteria > Pseudomonadota > Alphaproteobacteria > Acetobacterales > Acetobacteraceae > Rhodopila. Next base: position 6,972 of record CAMBXJ010000101.1, on the reverse strand, counting down.
GCAGTCGAACGGAGGGCTGGCCGAAGCCGGCGGCTTCCAGGGCAAGGACGCGATCCTGTCCGGACCCGCGGGCGGCATCGTCGGCGCGGCGCGCACCGCCGGCATGGCCGGGCTGGACCGGATCATCGGGTTCGACATGGGCGGCACCTCGACCGATGTCGCGCTCTATGCCGGCGGGTTCGAGCGCACGTTCGAGACCGCGGTCGCCGGCGTGCGGATCCGCGCACCGATGATGGCGATCAACACGGTTGCCGCGGGCGGTGGCTCCATCCTGCATTTCGATGGCGCGCGCATGCGGGTGGGACCGGATTCGGCCGGCGCCGACCCGGGTCCGGCCTGCTATCGGCGCGGCGGACCGCTGACGGTAACGGATGCCAATGTCTGCGTGGGGAAAATCCAGCCGGCGCATTTTCCGGCGATTTTCGGCCCCAACGGCGATGAGCCATTGGACGCGGCCGTGGTCGAGGCGAAGTTCGCCGCCCTGGCCCAGGAAATCTCCGCCGCGACCGGCGAGACGAGGACTCCCCAGCAGGTGGCGGAAGGCTTTCTGGCGATCGCCGTCGCCAACATGGCCAATGCGATCAAGCAGGTCTCGGTCCAGAAAGGCCACGACGCCACCCGGTTCGCCCTGCAATGCTTCGGTGGCGCCGGTGGGCAGCATGCGTGCCTCGTCGCCGACGCGCTGGGCATGGAAACCGTGTTCATCCACCCCTATGCCGGCGTCCTGTCGGCATACGGCATGGGGCTGGCCGACCAGAGCGCGATGCGCGAGCAGGCGGTCGAAATCACGCTGGCCGCGGAAGCCCTGCCCGATCTGTCGGCGCTGGCCGACCGCCTGGCGCTGGATGCGACAGGAGCGTTGCTGGCCCAGGGCGCGGCCGCCCATACCATTGCCACCACGCGTTCGTTGCATCTGCGCTATACCGGCACCGAGGCAGCGTTGATCGTTGCTCTGCCGGACATCGATCCCACCGAAGCGGTCCCGCGCCTGACCGCCCAATTCACCGAAGCCCACCGCGCCCGCTTCGGCTTCGCCACCCCTGGCCGCCCGCTGATCGTCGAAGCCGTCGCGGTCGAGGCAACCGCGCCCGGCGAGACCGTCCACGAAGCAACCCTGCCTGCCCGCGCAACCGGCGCCCCGTCCCCCGTCGATGCGGTCCGCATCCATACGGACGGCGCCGAACGGGATTGCCCGGTTTATGAGCGGACCGCCCTGCTGGCCGGCGACCGCATCGCCGGTCCCGCCCTGATCCGCGAGGCCAATGCGACGACCGTGGTCGAACCCGGCTGGACCGCCGAAGTCACCGCCCTGGACCACATGCTGCTGTCGCGCACCGAACCCCTGGCGACCCGAGTCCCGCCCGGCAGCGACCGGCCCGACCCGGTGTTGCTGGAACTGTTCAACAACCTGTTCATGAACGTGGCCGAACAGACCGGCGCCGTGCTGCAAAACACCTCGATGAGCGTCAACATCAAGGAACGCCTCGATTTCTCCTGCGCCATTTTCGACTCTGAAGGCCGCCTGGTCGCCAATGCCCCGCATGTCCCGGTGCATCTGGGCGCGATGGGGGAGAGCGTGCGCACCGTCCTGGCCAACCGCCGCCACACGCTGAAACCCGGCGATGTCGTTGCGCTGAACAATCCGTTCAACGGCGGCACCCATCTGCCCGATGTCACGGTCATCACGCCGGTCTTCGATGCCGGCGGCCAGGCAATCCAGTTCTTTCTGGGCAGTCGCGGGCATCATGCCGATATCGGCGGGATCACCCCCGGGTCCACCCCACCGATGTCGCGCACCCTGGAGGAGGAAGGTGTCGTCATCGACGATTTCCTGCTGGTGGATGGCGGAGACTTCCGGGAAACCGCGTTCCGGGCCGTGCTCGCCGGTGCGAAATACCCCGCGCGCAGCCCGGACGTGAACGTCGCCGACATCAAGGCCCAGGTCGCCGCCAATGAAAAGGGCGTGCAGGAACTGCAACGGGTCGTCGCGCAATATGGCTGGCCGACGGTTAATGCGTATATGCACCATGTCATGGACAACGCGGAGGAATCGGTCCGCCGCGTGATCGATCGACTGGGCAGCGGGTCCTTCGACTATCGGATGGACAACGGCAAGCCTCTGCGCGTGTCCATCAGCGTCGATCGCGAATCCCGCGGCGCCACGGTGGATTTCACCGGCACCGGACCGCAGGACGAGGGCAATTTCAATTCGCCGCCGGCCGTCACGCGCGCCGCGGTGCTGTATGTGTTCCGCTGCCTGGTGGGCGACGATATTCCGCTGAACGACGGGTGCCTGAAGCCGCTGAAACTGATCATTCCGGATGGCACATTCCTGTCGCCTCGTCCGGGGGCGGCGGTCGTTGCTGGTAACACCGAAGTCTCCCAGGCGACCTGCAACGCGCTGTTCGGCGCCTTGGGCAGCCTGGCCTGTTCGCAGGCGACCATGAACAACTTCCTGTTCGGCGACGCGACCCGCCAATACTACGAAACCATCTGCGGCGGCACCGGCGCCGGTCCCGGGTTCGACGGCACCGCCGCCATCCAGACCCATATGACCAACACCCGCATGACCGACCCCGAAGTCTTCGAACTGCGCTACCCCGTCCGGTTGGAACTGTTCGGCATCCGTCGAGGCTCCGGTGGCGCGGGCCGCTGGGTCGGCGGCGACGGCGCCATCCGGCGGGTCCGGTTCCTGGAGCCGATGACCGCGGTGATCGTGTCGTCGCGGCGCAATGTGGCCCCGTTCGGGTTGGACGGCGGCGCGGACGGTGCGGCCGGTCTGCAATGGGTGGAACGTGTCGATGGCAGCCGCGATGTCCTGACCGGGACGGACAGCGCCGAAATGCTGCCTGGCGATGTGTTCGTGATCGAAACCCCGGGCGGCGGCGGATACGGGCCAGCTTGCTGATCAACAGCCTCCCGCATTCACCACCCCGAGGCCGTGCCGGATCGCCATGAGCACGCGGCGGAATCTGTCCGCGGCGAACAGCGCCGGCCGCCACCGGAGGCGCGTGTTCGGCGGAGGGGGGCGCTGCGTTCTCCCGTTCGCCCCCGGTTCGCGCTGAAGCTTGCAACCAGCCAGGATTCGCCTGATACCTGGAGTGATCCTTCGGCCACAACAGGTGCTCGGCACCGCCAGCGGAGTGTCGCCATGCAGCTTGCTTCGCACACGTACGATGTTGCTGATACCTGGGCCGCTCAGGAGCTCTACCATGGTAACGGCTGGACCGATGGGCTGCCCATTGTGCCTCCCACCGCCGAGGCGGTGCAGGCGTGCCTGGATTGGGCGATGACGCCGGCCGAACAGTTGGTCGGGGTGGAACCTGTGCGAGGCGTGGCGATTACGGCGGAAAAATTGGCCATCAACGCTGTCATGGCGGGCTGTCTGCCGATGCATTTCCCCGTGGTGCTGGCAGCGTTCACCGCAATGCTCCAGCCGCCATTTCTGCTGCACGGCGCGACCGCCTCCACCGGAGGATGCGCGGTATTCGTGGTGCTGAACGGACCGATCCGACGGGAGATCGGCGCTTCCGGCGGCTTCAGCGCGCTGGGCAACAGCGATCGCGCCACCGCGGTCATCGGCCGAGCCCTGCGGCTGGCGCTGATCAACGTATTGGAAGTCCGGCCAGGCGGCATCGATCGCTCCACGCTTGGGCACCCTGGCAAGTTCACCTTCTGCGTGGCCGAGGATGAAGAGGACTCTCCGTGGTTGCCGCTATCGGTGCAGTGCGGACTGCCAGCCGAGGTCTCGGCGGTCACCGTCATGGCGGCCGGCGCGCCGCGGCAGATCATGAACGAGTGGACGACGCAGCCCGAGGAAATTCTCGAAACCTTCGCCGCGGAAATGCGCGCCAACATGCGCCATTTTTCGATCTGGGGCGGGAACTACGCGCTGATCATTCCGCCGCAGTTGCGCGCACATCTGCACGCGGCGGGCTGGAACAAGACTGACATCGCGGCGTTCATCCACCAGCGGGCGCGGATCCATCGCCGGGAATGGGCGGATGTCGGCAAGGCGGCCGTGGTGCGGGATCGCGGCGATTCCGTTTATTCGGCGTTGGAGTCGGCCGAGCAGTTGCTGGTGGTGGCGGCGGGCGGTCCCGCTGGCGGTTTTGGCGCGGTGATTCCTCCCTGGCTGGGCACCAAGAGCCGCGCGGTCACCTTGCCGATCGGCGTCTGCGTCGATTGCGGACCGCCGAACGGTGACGCCGGTTTGTCGTATGAGGAGGTTCGGTAATGGTTATTCGGGTTCTTGACCCCACCAATGAGGTGGCGCCACCGCTGGGGCAACTGGCGCCCAGGTTGGTGGACCTGGCAGGCAGGACAATTGGGATAATTTCCAACGGCAAGGAAGGAACCAAGGGCTTCTTTTCGCATCTCGACCAGATGCTGCGGCAGGAGTGCGGGGTTGCCAACGTGGTGACGCGCGTCAAGTCCAACTACAGCGCGCCGGCCGATACATGGATCGTCGAGGAGATCAAAGGCTGGGACGCGGTCATCTCCGGGATTGGCGACTGAGGCAGTTGCTCGTCGTGCAGTTTGCATGACGCTGTAACGGCAGAGCGCTTGGGGGTTCCAGCGGTAGGCGTGATGACGACACGGTTCGTCAGCGCGGCGGAGTTGATGGCGCGGGTGTTGGGCTTTTCCGGGTACCGGTTCGCCATCATCCCACATCCGATCAGCAGCGTGGGGGACGAGGGATTGCGGGCGATGGCGACGACGGCGATCGAACAGGTGCGAGGCATCTGGTGCGGGCCGTGCGGTCTGGACAGGGGCGGGATCGGCGCGTAACGCTCCACCGAATCACGCGGGGACCCGATATGCTGTTCGATATGCAGAACACCAAGAACGAGAACGTCTACAAGCTGCTGGTCGCGACCATCGGCCCACGGCCGGTGGCCTGGGTCACCACGCAGGATGTCGACGGCACCGTCAACGCCGCGCCGTTTTCGTTCTTCAACGCCATGTCGGGCAACCCGCCCGTCGTCGCGTTCGGGATCGGTGGGCGTGGTCCGGGCGATGTCAAGGACACCGGCGGCAACATCCGCCGCACCGGCCAGTTTGTCGTGAACCTGTGCAGCTACGCGCTGGCCGAACCGATGAACATCACCGCGATCGACTTCCCCAAGGGCGTCGATGAGCTGAAAGAAGCCGGCCTGACCACGGCGCCGTCGCTGCATGTGAAGCCTCCGCGGATCAAGGAAGCCCCGGTCGCCATGGAATGTGAGCGGCTCGTCATCGTCGATGTCGGCATCGATCGCGCCGTCGTGCTCGGCACCGTTGTTGCCATGTATATTCAAGACGATTGCGTGCTCGATGCCGAACGTTGCTATATCGACACGCCCAAGCTGGACCTGATCGGGCGTCTGCACGGCGGCGGCTGGTATTCCCGCGTCACCGACCGGTTCGAACTTCCGCGCATTTCCGTCGAGGAATGGATGGCCCGCAAGGCCAAGGCCGCGGAATAATCCGGCCATGACCGGCGCGATCGCACTTCCGGCGCGGGGTTTTGTCTATGCGCCGGGCGTGTTCCAGTATTCGGCCGGAGTCGCGGCCCTGCCCGGACACCGGATAGAGCGTGTGCGGTTCGCGCGTGTCGTGCCCATGGCGGATGGATGGGCGCGCATTGCCGCCTATCTGACCGCCCAGGGTCTGCCCACGACATCGTTCTGTGCCTGTGAGTTACGTTCTCCGGCGCCGTTCACCGAAGACGGGTTCCTGACCTTCAACCGCGCCTATGCGTCGGTCTTACAGGGCTGGGGCGTGCTGACCGAACAAGGCAATCCGGTCGCGCGCAGCAATGTCTGCCCAGAGATCGATCCGCCCGCGGAACCGGGATTCCATGCGTTCTGCATCGTCCGCCCGGCTGCCGATGCGTCATCGTCCTTCATGATCGCCGGCAGCGGGGAGGCCCGGGAGGGTCAGGGCAATTATCGCGACCATACGGTCCGTCTGGGCGACACCAGCCCAGAGGGCATGCGGGCAAAGGCGGACTACGTGGTTGGCGAGATGGAACGACGCATGGCGGTCCTGGGCCACGATTGGTCGGCCGTGACCGGCACGCAGGTCTACAGCGTTTATGATGTCCATCCTTTCCTCGGCGATCTGCTGGTGCGCCGCGGCGCCGCCGCACACGGCATCACCTGGCAGTTCGCTCGCCCGCCAGTCGAGGGATTGGATTACGAGATGGACTGCCGCGGCATCAGTGTGGAGACCGTGCTGGCGGTTTGATACCGACCGGACGAAACACGCACCTATGGGTGGCCGCTGTCATTGCGAGCGCGGCGAAGCAATCCAGGGCCCTGGCACTATCGATCCTGTGGGTTGCCCTGGACTGCTTCGCTGCGCTCGCAATGACGGCGGCCGTTGTCGCCATGGGTCGCTGGTTCGGTCGGTTGGCGAGGGCGAGGGTGCATCGGTCAATGGGTTGGGCGGTTGAGATGACGCACCGCCACCCGCGGTAACGGCGACTTTCGGTCAGGGGGAACCGGTTTGCGCAATCCCCGGACGCGGGCTTGCGCTGTATTCTTTCAGCACCGTTTCTCCAACCGGATCGATCTCCTTCAGCAACACGTCATAGCTCCAGAGATCGGCCAGATGTTGCAGCACCGTGCGGGTGTCGCGCTCCTCCAGCAGGACGCGGTTCATCGCCCGGTGGTGCAGGATCAGCTTGCGATCGCCAGACAGATCGACATCGACCACCTGGATATCGGCGGCGGTCCAGCCGACATCGTAATGACGGGCCAGGGCCTGGCGTATCTTGCGGTAGCCGCGCTCGTCGTGAATTGCCTCTACTCGCAGGGTTTGCTCGCTGGAATCGTCAACCACGTGGAACAGGCCGAAATGGCGGATCAGGCGCGGGCTGAGATGCTGCAGAATGAAGCTCTCATCGCGATAATTGGCCCAGCAGTCGCGCAGCACGCCCATCGCATTGCCATTGCCGGCGATGTCGGGGAACCACTGCCGGTCTTC
>CAMBXJ010000100.1 GCA_945871455.1 Asaia bogorensis | reverse complement strand
CATGCGAAGCTGATCGATCTGGCCAAGGACTCCGACATCCTCGTGGTCTGCACGCCGGGTGGGGCCGAGACCAATAAGCTCATCAGTCGCGCCGTGCTCGACGCGCTTGGGCCCCAGGGCTTCCTGGTCAACGTGGCGCGCGGCTCAGTGGTCGATACCGAGGAGCTGATCGCCGCGCTGAAGGATGGCCGCCTCGCCGGCGCCGGCCTCGACGTGGTCGAGGGCGAGCCGGAAATCCCGTCGAAGCTGTTCGATGTGCCCAACCTGGTGATGACGCCGCATATCGGCGGCCGTTCGCCGGAAGCTTCCGACATGACACTCGACCTGGTCATCGACAATCTGCAGGCCCATTTCGCCGGCAAGCCCGTATTGACCCCCGTCCCCGGCAGCGCCGGCCGGCGCCGCTAAGGCGCGCTGACCGCGCGAGACCGAGAGCGCGATGATATAGCGGCACCGGATGTTCTCGGGTGCCGCCTTTTGCTCATGGACGATGTTTTGCCTGTTTAAGAGGCGCTGCGCCGCTACCTACAGCGCCATGGTCTGCGCCGGCAGGCCGAGCAGGAAGGAGCCGACCGCCTGGAAGTGGGACTTCCGGCCCTGGCCCTGCTGGGTCAGGGTGTGGATGTCGCGGAAGCGGCGTTCGAAGGTGTTGTTGCGAAACACCGCCGTCGCACCGGCCGCTTCATAGGCGATATCGGCCGCCGCCTTGGCTTCGTGGATGGCGAAGGTCGACGCCAGGCGGATGCGGAAACGCGAATTCATTGACAGTTCGCCGACCTGGGCTTCCTGCCAGATCTCGACCAACTCGCTCAACATGAAGGCCTTGGCCGCGCCCAAGCGAGCGTGGGCAACGGCGACATCAGATTGCACGACCGCACTTTCGCGCAACACGCCCAACGACCGGCGCGGGACTTTTACCGTGGCCAGATCCATAAAATCGGCAAGCAGGCCATGGGCCATGCCGACGGCGACGCCGGAAAATCCGATGGCGTACATGGCCCCCGAGGCAAACTTGTAAAGCGGGCCGGATTCACGCCGTTGGGCCGGATCGTCGCGGATCACCGAATAGGCCTTTGGCACGAAAACGTCCTTCGCCGCAAACGCATCGGTCCCGGTACCGCGCATGCCGATGGTGTTCCAAACATCCTTGATCGTTACCTTGTCAACCGGAATCAGCATGGTGCGATATTCCGTACCACCGCCGGACTTGGGCATGGTGATCACGCCGCCCAAGTGGCTGGCGTGACGGCTGCCGCTGCAGAACGACCATTCGCCGGAAACGCGATAGCCGCCGTCGACCTCCGCCACCTCGCCCTTGCCCGGTCCCCAGGCAACGGTGCCGTTCGGTCCCCAGATGTCCTTGGCCACTGCCGGATCGACATAGGCCGCCGCCATGGCGCAGCCGTTGCCCTGGCCGACGCACCAAGCGGTGCTGCCGTCGAGCTTACCCAAAGCGATGGTGGTGCGAAAGTAGCTGGCCGGATCGAGTTCGTCGCCGCCGATGCTTTTCGGTGCCAGCAGGCGAAGTATGTTGGCGCCACGCAGGGCGGCGACGACATCGGAGGTCAACCGGCGTTCCTGTTCGATACGATCGCCGGCCGAAGCGATGATCGGGGCGATGTCGTCGATCCGATCGGGACAATCCTTCAACTTCGCGCCGAGGGCGCCCACCATCGATGTATCCGGTGACATTTCCCTGTCTCCCCTTTTTTTCCCATCAACCGAAATGAGGGTCTGGCCCCCAAGAGGTAGGTATCGGCCCCGAGGTCGCGAGTTACAGCGGGTCGGTGTCCGGCGGCAGCCCAAGCATGTAGGCGCCGACCGTCTGGAAGTGAGCTTTGCGGCCCTGGACCTGCTGCGTCACCGTGTGAATGTCGCGGAAGCGCCGCTCCAACGGGTTGCTCTTGAAGATCGCTGTTGCCCCGGAGGCGTCGTAGACCATGTCGGCGACCGCCTTGGCCTCGTGAATGGTGAAGGTGGTAAACAGCCGCAGGCGCATGCGCGAATCAGTGGACAGCTCGCCCTGGGTCTTCGCTTCGTCCCACATCTTGTCCAGATGACCGGTCATCAGGTGCTCCGCCGCTGCGAGCCGGGCCTCAGCCGTCGCCACTTCGGCCTGAACGACGTTGTTCTCGCGCAATACAGTTTGCGTCCGGCGCGGCGTTTTGTCAGCCGCCAGAACCTTGAAAATATCGAGCATCTCGCGGGCCAGACCGAAGGCGGTGGCCGAGAAGCCCACCGAATACATGCACGACGACGAGAATTCGAACAGCGGCCCGTCGCAAAAACGCTTCTCCACCGCATAGCGTACGAGGGAATACTCGCTGGGAACGAAGACGTCCTTGACGGCGAGGGCATCGCTCGCCGTGCCGCGCAGTCCGATGACATCCCAGATGTCGGTGAACGACACCTGCGACGCCGGAATCAGCATGGTCCGTTCCTTGACGCGACCGTCGGGCATCGCCATCGGCGAATGGCAGCCGAGCCAGGTGGCGTGACGGCTGCCGCTGGCAAACGCCCAACTGCCGCTGACACGGTATCCGCCGTCAACCACCGTGGCGTTGCCCTTGCCCGGCCCCCAGGCCAATACGCCATGCGGATCGTCGCCCCAGATGTGACGGGCAACGGCCGGCTCGACGAATGCCGCCGACATTGCACAGCCGTTCGCCTGGCAAATGCACCAGGCAACGCTGCCGTCGGCGGCAGCCAGCGCCGCCAGGGTGCGGAAGAAGGTCGACGGAGCGACCTCCTCGCCGCCATACACGCGCGGCAGCAGCAGGCGATAGAACTTCTCCCGATGCAACGCTGCCAGGAGATCGGCCGGTATCCGGCGGTCGCGCTCAATGGCCTCGCCGGCGGCCAGTATCTGCGCGCGGACATTGGCCACACGGCCGACGATATCCGATGCCGGACGCGGCACGACAGCCACCGGCGTTGCTTGCGACAGCATGATTTCTCCCGCCCTTATGCCGAATACGGCGGTGCGTAGGACAGGCTCTCGTAACCGGAGGCGTAGGCGTTGTTGTTGATCGCCGGATTGCGATTGACCAGCGGCCGGGCATACATCGGGTGGGTCATCGAGCGGATCTCGTGCTCTAGCCGGAAGAGCTTCTTGCCGGACTTCGGATCGACGATGTCATAGAAGCGGTATTGGAACTGGTTGCTCTCCTGCATTTCCAGTCCCAGGCCGATCATCTTTTTGTGCGGTGCCGAGAAATTGGCAACGTACAATTGGATGTGATGGCCGTCGTAGTCGGGAAGCGGCGCATCGGTCTCGCGGAAGATCAGGAACTGGCGGCAACCGACGGTCACATGCGCCGCCTTGGCCGCGCCCTTCTTGGCAGAGCCGTTTTTCACACCATTCTTTCCAGCCCCACCCTCCACCGAGGTAAAGGCGCCGAGTACATCGCTGTAGAAGCGGGCGATGCCCTCGGCCGCACCCATGGGCACGTCGAATTCGACATAGGGGATGCCGAGCTGAATCTTGCCGAAATCCGGATCGGGCGCATGGACGCGCAACTGGTTGCCCCAGGGGCAGGTCACATCGATGCGGCTGTTGCGCACCTTGAAGGCAAATTTGGTCTTCTTCAGCGGCTCTTGCACCATGGCCAGCGTGCGCGCCGTGGCGGAGGGATCGGGCACCACCATGCCAATGCGACCGCGCAGCACCTGCGGCGTCTGACCGGCCATGGTCACCGGTAGATGAAACTGGTTACGCCCCATGTTGACCCACATGTTGCGCACGCCGGTATTGAGATAAGGGTCGCGGGTGAAGCCCAGACCGGTGATGTAAAACAGCGTTGCCGTGTGGTGATCGGCTACCGTGAGGTTGACATGTTCGAGGCCGACCACATTGCCGAAATCCTCGACGCTCCGGTCGAAACGCTTCGTAACCTTCTTCATGACAAGTCCTCCGCTGGATCCGATGCCTTCTTTTGCCTAATGTTAGGACGGAAGCGCTGCCTTGGCGAGATTCTTTCTAAGCGAATACCCCTTGTGCAGCGCACCATCGCGGCACCGAAAAAACCGCTCATTGCAGCGTCGCCGGGATGGATTAGGTTGACGCTGCAGCCCGGCAACACGCGGAGAGATCGCCGTGAACACCGTTCTTCTCATCCTTGGCGGCGGCATACTGGCTGTCGTCCTGCTGCTGGCCGGCATGATCGGCTTCGGCGCCGGCCAACCGCCGCCGCCGCTAGTTTCGATCAGCGATCCGTTCAAAGGCGTCGATTTCCGCGATCTGCCACCCATCGAGACGACGCCGGCCCGCCAAGGAGCACCCATCGCCTTTCGCACCTATGCCGCCGGGGGCAACCCAGCCGGGCCGGGGCGCGTTGTCATCGCCATCCATGGCTCGTCAGCCAACAGTTCCAGCCTGCACCCGCTGGCCAAAGCGCTGCGGGCCGACGGCATCGCCGTCTACGCTCCCGACATGCGCGGGCACGGCGGCACCGGCCAGCGCGGCGATATCGACTATGCCGGCCAGTTGGACGACGACCTTGCCGACTTCCTGGCCTTCGTTAAAGGCCGCCATCCGGGCGCCCCGGTCGTCCTGCTTGGCCTGTCGTCGGGCGGCGGCTTCGCCTTGCACGCCGCCGCGTCCGCCATCGGCGGGCAGTTCGAGAGAACTGTCCTGCTGGCACCGATGCTGGGCGTCGGCGCGCCAACCGTCTCGCCCGCCGTCAATACCTGGGCGACGCTGTTCGTACCCCGCGTCATCGGTCTCTTCCTGCTCGACAAGATCGGCATTCATAACTTCGAGTATCTGCCCGTTCTCGCCTTCGCGCTGGCGCCCGAGCACCGGTCGGCGCTGACCGGCACCTATTCGTTCCGGCTGATGAAGGCTTTCGGAACGACGGACTACGCCGCCGATCTGCGCCGGGCGCCGCGTCCCATCACCGTCCTGGTCGGCGAGCTCGACGAGCTGTTTCACGCCGCCCTGTTCGCACCCACCGTACGGGCGGTGCGCCCGGACGCAACCGTCAGCGTGCTTCCCGGTCTTTCCCACGTCGGCATCGCCATCGACGCCCGCGCCGTTCCGGCCATCGCGGCGGCAGTTCGCGGCACCCCCTAACGGGGGCGTTTGGCGTAGCCGATCCGCCCCAGGGCGGCACCGATCTCGGCAAGGACCGCCGGTTCGTCGATGGTCGCCGGCAGGCGGTATTCGACGCCGTCGGCGATCTTCTGCATGGTGCCGCGCAGGATCTTGCCCGAGCGCGTCTTCGGCAGGCGGGGCACGACAACGGCCTGCCGGAACGACGCCACCGGACCGATTTTTTCGCGCACTAGGCGCACCACATCGGCAACGATCTCGGCCTCACCGCGCGCAACGCCGGCCTTGAGCACCATGAAGCCGACGGGGACCTGACCCTTCAGGTGGTCGGCAACGCCGATGACGGCGCATTCGGCAACATCGGGATGGGCGGCGAGGACTTCTTCCATGCCGCCGGTGGACAGGCGGTGACCGGCGACGTTGATGATGTCGTCGGTACGCGCCATGACATAGACGTAGCCGTCGTCGTCGACATAGCCGGCATCCGCCGTCTGGTAGTAGCCGGGATAGGTGTCGAAGTAGGCGTGGCGGCAGCGCGCTTCGGCATTCCACAGGGTCAGCAGGCTGGCCGGGGCCATCGGCAGGCGGGCGACTAGGGCACCGATCTCGCCGGGCTTGGCCTTGTTTCCCCTCTCGTCGAGCACGTGGATGTCCCAGCCCGGTGCCGGGCGGCTGGGCGAGCCCGCCTTCACCGGGATCGGGCAGAGTCCCATGCAGTTGGCAGCAATCGACCAGGCGGTTTCCGTCTGCCACCAGTGATCGATGACGGGCCGCTCCAGGTGCCGTTCCGCCCAGTGCAAGGTATCCGGGTCAGTGCGCTCACCGGCCAAGAATAGGATGCGGAATTTCGATAGGTCGTAACGCTTCAGCAGCAGGGCATCGGGATCTTCGCGCTTGATGGCGCGAAAGGCCGTCGGCGCCGTGAACATCGCCTTCACCCCGTGTTCGGCAATCACCCGCCAGAAGGCGCCGGCGTCAGGCGTGCCAACCGGCTTGCCTTCGTAAAGGATGGTCGTGCAGCCGTGCAGCAGCGGCGCGTAGACGATGTAGGAATGGCCGACCACCCAGCCGACATCGGAAGCCGCCCAGAAGACGTCGCCGGGATCGATGTCGTAGACCGCCTTCATGGAATAGCGGAGCGCCACCATGTGGCCGCCGTTGTCACGGACAACACCTTTGGGCAAGCCGGTCGTTCCCGAGGTATAGAGGATGTAAAGCGGGTCAGTAGCCTTGACCGTCACGCAGTCGGCGGGCAGCGCGGCGGCCTCCGCCATGTCCCAATCGACGGCACCATCCAGGTCGCACAGGCCTTGCAGCCGCTGCTTAACCATGCGGAAATCCGGTTTGTGCCTGGCCAGGGCGACAGCACCGTCGAGCAACGACTTATAGGGGATGACGCGGCCAGCCTCGATGCCGCAGGACGCGGTGAGGATGGCCTTCGGTTGACAGTCGTCGATGCGGATCGCCAGTTCATTGGCGGCAAAGCCGCCGAACACAACGGAATGGATCGCCCCCAAGCGGGCGCAGGCGAGCATGGCTATCGCCGCTTCGGGTATCCCCGGCATATAGATAATGACCCGGTCGCCCTTGGCGATGCCCCGGTCCTGCAGGGCGCCGGCAACTTTGGCGACACGGTCGCGCAGTTGACGGTAGGTGAAGCGGGCGATGGTACCAGTGACCGGGCTATCATAGATAAGGGCGACTTGTTCGCCGCGGCCTTGCGTGACGTGGCGGTCGAGCGCGTTGTGGCAGGTGTTGCACTCGGCGCCGGGAAACCAGCGGTCGAAGGGGGTGTTGCTGCGATCCAGCACCCGGTCCCACGGCTTGAACCAATCGATGCCGCCGGCCACCTCGCCCCAGAAGCCTTCCGGATCGGCGATGGAACGCCGGTGCGCGTCTTCGTAGGCGTTCATGAGCGCAACCGTTCCACACCTTTCCCGTCCACGTCCGTGCCGAAGCCGACGGCCTCGGTCAGCGGGTGGGCGACGATCTCCGTGATCTTCACGGGATCACGACCGCAATTTCTCGACGGCCTTCCAGTCGATTTCGACACCGAAGCCGGGCTCTTCGGTCAGATGCACCTTGCCGCCCTTCACATGGGCGCCGCCCCGATAGATGCCGTGCTGGATCGGATGGCGTTCGTGGCTGCCATGGGATTCGGCCGCGAAGGCGGCATCGCCGAAGGCCGAGACGATGTGACTGTGCAGGTGTTGCGCCGTGTGCGGCGCGATCATCACGCCCTTCTGTTCGGCATAGTGGGCGATGCGCAGGGATTCAGTGAAGCCGGCGTGGCGGGTCGAATCGAACTGCACGTAGCGGATGGAGCCGGAATCGATGAAGTCGCGCACGGTGAAGCGGTGCCATTCACGCTCGCAATGGGCGAGCGGAATCGGTGAGGCATTGGCCAGGCGCACGTAATCAGCGGGCTGCAGGTGCCAGAACAAGGGCTCCTCCAACCAGAAGATATCGTGGGGCGCCACCGCATGGGCGAAGCGGATGCAGCCTTCGACGTCATAGGGTGCGTTCATGTCGAGCATGAGCAAGGTATCGGGACCGATGACCTTGCGTACGGCGCGGATGCGCTTCACCTCGTCGGCGATCGATAAAGCGCCGGTCTTCAGTTTCACGGCGCGATAGCCGTTGGCGACGTAGCCTGCAAATTCCTCGGCACAGGATTCGAGCGGTGCACCTTCGACGTAATATCCACCTGTCGAATACGTGAAGACCTCGGTACGGGTGCCGCCCAACAGACGAAACACGGGCAGTCCGGCGGCGCGGCCCTTAATGTCCCACAACGCAATATCGATTCCACCGATGGCGGCCATGATCTGTGGCCGCTGACCACGCGGCAACGGCGCCGGCAGCCCATCCCAATCGCCGAGCCCGCCGGGGCGCGGCACCGTCAGCGAGAACAGCTTGTTCCACACCTCGACATGGCCAAGTGCGTCCATGCCCTTGATCACCTCACCGAAGGTCTTGCCGAAATCGCAAATCGCCTTTTGCGGGCCGCCGGCGATTTCGCCGTAACCGACGATGCCATCGTCGGTCTTGACCTCGACCAGGATGAGCTGCGCCGCATCGGCATATTCGTGCGCTGTCCAACTGCCTTGGTCGTACTTGGCGGTCATCGGATGGAACCGCACGTCAGCAATCTTCATGGCCACGCCTCCCCCAGGGATTCTGCTATTTGTTCAGCCGTCGAAGGGACTATAGCCACGGCCCAATGCTGTTGCCTATCGGTCAATCGGCACAACGGGCAGCGCATCGATCGCGCAGGACCATTCGCGCACCGATGCGGCACGGCAGATCGGGGAACGGACGTCGACCTTCCGCCGGCTACATAAGCCTGTCCCGGGCGGCATTCGTCCGTATTCTCAAGGCGGACGGCGAGTCCGCCAATGGCAGGCCAGTCGGGCTAGGCGCCGAGACCGGCGAGCTGATCCTTTATTCGCAATTTTTGCTTTTTCAGACTGGCGATTTCGCTGTCGTCGGGGTGAGGTCTGGTGGCCGCCACCTCGATCTTGCTTTCAATCGAATGATGCTTGGCTTTCAAGGAGTTAATCCTGTCTTCCAGGCTCATAACGTCAGTCCTCCGATATCTGTCGAAAAGAAGGAACGACGACATTATACGCCCATTGGGCATCGACATCGAGTCTGAGGGACGGACGGCTAATTCGGAGCCGAGGCATCGACAGCTAACCGCAGGTATTATTCCATTTATTAGGGCGACGCACCCACCATCGCTTTGCCGGACCCATCGTTCCAGTAGACCAAGTGGATACCCTCCGCCTGGCGCTTCGCCTCCTTCTTGGATTGCGCCATCAAGCGGACGAGTTTTCGTATTCCGGACGCTCGGCAGCCTCCGGCACCACGACGATTCCGGCACTGACTGTGAGCAGGGAAAATTCCATAACGACGCCGTCGCGCGATTTGGCGATGATGGATCGCCGTTCGCGAGCTTCAGCATCGTAAAAGCTGACCACGTCAGAATGGAACCTTTCGGCCAGGGCAGCGACGCGAACACACACATCGTCTGCCGGTTCCTCACGCATGATAAGAACGAAATCATCGCCCCCGACGTGACCGATGAAGGCACCGATCCCGGCGGCCATCTGCACCAGCATATCGGCGAACAACATGATGACGCGGTCACCCTGGCGGAACCCATAGGTGTCGTTGAAAGGCTTGAAGTTATCGAAATCGAAGTAGACCAGAGCCAATACCCCGCCTGCCTCGGTCAATAGCCCGCGCAAATGCTGATCGATCGCATGATTTCCGGGAAGACCCGTCAACGGGTTCTGCTCGCGCGCAGCGGTCAGATTCTTCTCGTTGACCAGTTTCAGCAGGTGCGAGGCGGTTAGAAAACCCAAGTACTTCTGGTCATCGGTGACGATGATGCCTTCGGGAAGATCGTTGAACGAATAGGTCGCCAGCATGCGTTCAACGTCGCTGCGGATGTCGACCACCCGGCCCGGCGTGAGGAAATCCCGTAGCGTGCGGCTGAAGCCGCGATTACAGATGAGGTCGCGGCCGAATCGCGAATAGATCAACTCCTTGAGGTCGTCCTCGCGTACCAGCCCTTGCGGCTCGTTCATCTCGTTGACGACAGGTACAAAGCCGACCCCACTTTCCACGCTGAACCGCTCCAGCACCTGCGACAACGGAGCATTGAGACTGAGCGGTTCAAGGCGCAACATGGCTTCAAGCACATTGCTTTGCCCCCGCAGACCACTGCGCCGGTCATTGGCGCACAAATCCTCAATGACGGGATAACGATTGGTGAGCGTGTCCAACTCCATCGTCGGCCGCTGGATGAAATAGCCCTGAGCAAAATCGCAACCGATCTCGCGGCAAGCGAGCAATTCGCGCACCGTCTCCACACCCTCGGCGATGACGCGGATACCCAGCGTGTGGGACAATTCCACGATGCGAGACACGAACAGCTTCTTGTGCTGATCAGTGGCTATTTCCGAAACGAAAAAGCGGTCGATCTTTACGAAATCGGCTTTGCTGCCGTAAAGCAGCCGCAGACCGGCAAATCCGGCACCGAAGTCATCGACGGCCAAACGAAAGCCCTGATCGCGGTAATCGTCGACGAAGCCGCCAATATGATCGAGAGAAATTTCATGACGTTCCGAGATTTCCAGAATGACTTTATAGGGGTCTACTCCCCAGCGGTCCAACAGTTGGCGGCGCTGGATTCTCACGTCAAGTGCAACACCTGATGTTTTCAAGGAATGCCTCGGCGGGAGTTTGGTATCCGAGGCATTTTCTGGGCGTTGAGTTGACGGCCCATGTGATCTCGTCGATATCGCGGGCCGTGTAGTTTGTGATGTCAGTTTTTCTCGGCATGTCGCGGCGTAGAATTCCGTTGGCGTTTTCGATGGCCCCGCGTTGCCAAGGG
>CAMBXJ010000099.1 GCA_945871455.1 Asaia bogorensis | reverse complement strand
TCTCGTTGACCGTCGGCGCGCCGGGGGATACCTGACTCTGTGTGACAACCACCGAAACTCGTCCGTTCATACGCCTACGTGGCCGCTCCATCATGGCGTTGGTGCTGGCCCCGGAAGCGCCGTTGCAGGAATGGCTGCATGCGCTGGATGCGCAGGTGGAGCGTTCGCCGACCTTTTTTGCCGGCCGGCCAGTGGTCGTGGACCTCGGCGCCCTCCCCCACCAGCAAACCGGTGTGGCTGAATTCCTGCAACTTCTGGAACAGCGCGGCATTCGCATCATCGGCACCGAAGGCGCTCATCCGTCCTGGCCGGGGGTCGAGGCATGGGGTCGCCCCTTGGGTGGCAACAGCGGACCCGGCCGCCCGATCGAGGTGCCGGACGAACCGAAAGCAGCCGCTGCTCCCGCGCCGCTACCCGCCGACCCCTCGCCGGGGGACACCGCATCGGGGGAGCCGACGGCACTGGTCATCGACCATCCGATCCGGTCCGGCCAATCCGTCGTGTTCGAACGTGGCGACGTCACGATTTTGGGCTCGGTTGCCTCGGGTGCGGAGGTGATGGCGGGCGGGTCCGTCCATATATATGGTACGCTGCGCGGGCGGGCGATCGCGGGACTGTCCGGCAATGCAGGGGCCCGCATCTTCTGCCGCAAGCTGCAGGCCGAACTGCTTGCCATCGACAGTGTCTACCAGACCGCCGACGACATGCCCGCCAACTTCATCGGCAAGGCCGTGCAGGTCTGGCTGGATGGGGAACGGATGAAGATTTCAGCGCTCGAGTGAACGCCAAGAGGGAGACGCAGATGGCCAAGGTTCTGGTCGTGACATCCGGCAAGGGGGGCGTCGGCAAGACGACATCCACCGCGGCGCTGGGTGCGGCCCTGGCTCAGACCGGCGAAAACGTGGTCGTCGTCGATTTCGATGTCGGCCTGCGCAACCTGGATCTGGTGATGGGCGCCGAACGCCGGGTGGTGTTCGACCTGATCAACGTGGTTCAGGGCGATGCAAAGCTTAACCAGGCACTGATCCGCGACAAGCGGATCGACACCTTGTCCCTGTTGCCGGCGTCCCAGACTCGGGACAAGGATGCGCTGACCGAAGCCGGCGTGGAACGCGTGATCGGCGAGTTGCGGGAAAAATTCGACTGGGTGATCTGCGACAGCCCCGCCGGGATCGAGCGAGGGGCGCTGCTGGCCATGCGCCATGCGGATGTCGCTGTGGTGGTGACCAACCCGGAAGTCTCCTCCGTCCGCGATTCGGACCGGATCATCGGGATGCTCGACTCCAAGACCCTGCGTGCCGAAAAGGGGGAGCGGATGGAGAAGCATCTGCTGCTGACCCGCTACGACACGGCGCGGGCGGCTCGCAATGAGATGCTGAAGACCGAGGATATCCTGGAAATCCTGTCGATCCCACTGCTGGGGATCATCCCGGAGAGCGAGGAAGTCCTGCGCGCGTCCAATGTCGGCGCCCCGGTGACCCTGAACAACCCGACCAGCGCCCCTGCCCGCGCCTATTTCGACGCGGCGCGCCGGTTGAAGGGCGAAGTGGTCGAGGTCGTCGTGCCGCTGGAGCGCAAGGGGATCATGAGCCGGCTGTTCGGGCGGAGGGTCGCATGAATCTCCTCAGCCTGTTCCGCATCAAGCGGGATACGGCGCCGGTTGCGCGGGAACGGCTACAGGTGCTGTTGGCGCATGAGCGCGCGGTAATCGGCAAGTCCGATCTGCTGGCGATCTTGCAGGAGGAAATCCTGGCGGTCATTGCCAAGCATGTTTCGGTGGATCGCAGCGCGGTGCAGATCAAGCTGGACCGGGGCGACAAGGTTTCCATGCTGGAAATCGATGTCGAGGTGCCGAGCGCGATTGCGCTGACGAAGGGTAAGGGGAAGGGGGGCGCGTCGGCGCGGGTTCCCGCCTGACGGGTTGGTATCGACGGTCTGGCCCTCGGCTGCGATTATATAACGCACCGCTGCATACGCATCGGTTCTGACCAGGCGCGATAATGCGCTGATCAGTAACGCTAAAAGCCACGGAGTGGCGCGCGGCGCGTCCGGGCCTGGGCAAGGGGCGCTCCACCGGATCGTCCGGGCGTCGCGGCGATCGGGTTCAACTTGTGGGGCGGATTGGGAAGCCTGAAGGGCGGACAACGGCGGGACCTAAGGTTCTTCTTATGTTCTATATTGAGACGCGCTGCGTGGCAAGCGGATTGTTGGGTTGCCCCTGGCGCATGCGCGGACCGCCCTGTAACCATCTGATTTCGTGTTGGATGTCGAAATTTTGTGCAATGGTTAACGATGGGCGTCCCGGTGGCGAATTGGCGCTTTCCGGCCGATCCGGCATGGCAGACCAAACTTCGGATGCGACGTCAGGACCGCCCCGTAACAGCCTGTCGATAACAGGATTTTTGCCATTCTTCAGAGATCACATGAAGTTTGGCGGCCGGACCGATTCGTTGCCGAACACCGCGCATAACCCGGGTTTTCATTCCCGTTTCATGCGGAAAACGGGGGTATTCGTTGCCAATCCCGGCCGTTAAGGATTTCCGGCCCCGCGCCCAGAATTGCATCATCGACCGCCTGTTTCGAAGGCAGTGGATCATCACGGCTTTGCGGCCGCTCCCGCGCCCCTTCGCCCCCGGCAAAACCCCGGCCCTTGCTTGACAGGCCCCGAGCCGCTGCCTTACCCCAATCCATTCTGGGACAGGGGAACGTCAATGAACGACACGGCGCATACTCCCGCCGCCTCCGCCGAACGGCAGGTGTTTTACGACCAGATCGCAACCCATAGCCTGGCACCATTGTGGGAGCGGTTGCATGGGATCGTGACCCGCACGCCGACATCCCCCGCGGTCCCGGTGAAGTGGGACTACGACCAGGTCGTGCGACCCTATCTGATGCAGGCGGGTGGCCTGATCACCGCCAAGGAAGCCGAACGGCGGGTGCTGATCCTGGAAAATCCGGGCTGCAAGGGGGAAACCCGGGTCACCCATTCCCTGTTCGCGGGCCTGCAACTGATCATGCCGGGGGAAGTCGCGCCGGCGCATCGACATACCCAGTCCGCTCTGCGGTTCATCGTCGAGGGCCACGGCGCCTATACCGCGGTGGAAGGCGAACGCGCCCTGATGGAGCCGGGGGACTTCGTGATTACCCCGAGTTGGACCTGGCACGACCACGGCAACGAAACCGACCAGCCGATGGTGTGGCTGGACGGGCTGGACGTACCCATCGTGCGCATGTTCGACGCCAGTTTCGCCGAACAACTGAACGCCGACAGCCAGAGCGTGTCGCGTCCATCCGGCGACAGCCTGGCCCGTTACGGGGCCAATATGGTGCCGGTGGACTGGAAGCCGGCGGTGAAATCGTCTCCGGTGTTCAACTACCCGTATTCCCGGTCGCGGGAAGCGCTGGCGACGATGGCGCGCAACGGCGATCCGGACCCGTGTCATGGATACAAACTGCGCTACATCAATCCCGGCACCGGCGGCGCGCCCATGCCCACGATCGGTGCCTTCATGGCACTGCTTCCGGCGGGGTTCGAGACCGCGGCGTATCGTTCCACAGATGGCACGGTCTACTCGGTGGTGGAAGGCGAGGGCGAAACGGTCATCGGCGATACCGTGTTCCGCTGGAAGCCGCGCGATCTGTTCGTGGTGCCAAGCTGGCATCGCCACCATCATCGCGCGTCGTCGGAGGCGGTGCTGTTCAGCTTTTCCGACCGTCCGGTGCAGGATGTGCTGTCGCTCTGGCGGGAAGACCGTTTCGATGCGTGACGTCCTGATCGCCGGTGCCGGCCTGGGCGGGCTGACCGCGGCGCTGGCGCTGATCCAACGCGGCGACAACGTCCGCGTCTTCGAGCAGGTCGCCGAACCCCGCGAAGTCGGCGCCGGCGTCCAGCTCGGTGCGAACGGCACGCGGCTGATGATCGCCCTGGGCCTGCAGGACGCGATGGAGCAGGTCGTCTGCGCCGCCACCGCCAAGGAAATCCGCGCGGGCTACACCGGGCAAAACTGGCGCATCCACGACCTGGGCGAGGTTTCGGTGGAACGGTTCGGCGCCCCCTACTGGATGGTGCATCGCGGCGATTTTCATACCGTGCTGCTGAACGCGGTGCGCCAGGCGGCCCCCGATGCAATCCGCACCGGCGCGTCCTGCGTCGGGTTCGACCAGGACAGCAACGGCGTGACGTTGCATCTGGCGAATGGAGAGCGCGTGCGGGGCGACGTGCTGATCGGCGCCGACGGCGTGCATTCCCGCATTCGTCAGCAGATGTTCGGCGAAGGACGCGCACAGTTTACCGGCATCATGGCCTGGCGTGGCCTGGTGCCCATGGACCGCCTGCCGGTGCATCAGCGCCGTCTGGTCGGGTCCAACTGGATGGGCGTCGGCGGTCATGTCGTTACTTATCCGCTGCGACGGGGGGAGTTGCTGAACTTCGTCGGCGTCGTGGAACGCGACGACTGGCAGGTGGAATCCTGGACCGAGGAAGGCTCCCGGGACGAATGCCTGCACGACCTGCGCCATTGGCATGGGGACGTGAAGACGATCATCCGCAACATCGATACGCCGTTCAAATGGGGCCTGGCGGGACGCGAACCGCTGGATCATTACGCGGAAGGTCGGGTTTGCCTGATGGGTGACGCCGCGCATCCGACCCTGCCGTTCCTGGCGCAAGGTGCGAACATGGCGCTGGAAGACGCCATCGTGATCGCGCGCTGCCTGGACCAATACGACGACACCGCCGAGGCGATGCGGCACTACGAACGGGCGCGCCTGTCCCGCACGACGGCCATCGTGCGCGGGTCGTCCGACAACACCAAACGGTTCCACAATCCGGCGTTCGGAACGGCGGAAGGTGCGGCCGCCTATGTGGCGCGGGAGTTCACCGAGGAAAAAGTTCGTCAGCGTTACGACTGGTTGTATGAGTATGACGCGCTGACCGTCCCGGTCTGATTGCCGGCCCTTACCCGGCGACCTTGACCCGGCGACCGGCACTGCAACGGAAGGGGGCGGGTTCGGGGCTCAGGTCCGGCAATGACGGTAACGGGGAAAGGCAGGCGGCGGTGCGTCGGTCAACGGGTCGGGCGACCGCTGTCAATGCCGAACGGCACCGCGGCCATAGCGTGCCTTCGCCCGTTCCCGCATCGATTGGAACACCGCATACAGCATCGGGATCAGGAACACCCCGATGGTGGACGCCACGATCATCCCGGCGAACACCGCCGTGCCCACCGCGCGCCTGCTGAGCATCGCCGCGCCATGCGCCCAGACCAGCGGCACCAGGCCGGCGATGAACGCGATCGAGGTCATCATCACCGCGCGGATTCGCATCCTGGCGCCGGCCACCGCGGCATCGCGGATCGACAGCCCGGCTTCTCGCTGTTCCTTGGCGAATTCCACGATCAGGATACCGTTCTTCGCAGCCAACGAGATCAGCACCACCATGCCGATCTGTGCATACAGATCCAGTGACAGCCCGAACAGCAGCAAGCCGCCGAACGCCCCCAGCACGCCGACCGATACCGACAGCAGCACCGGCACCGGAATCGTCCAGCTTTCATAGAGCGCGACCAGGAACAGATAGGCAAACATGATCGCCAGCGCCAGGATCATGCCGGTCTGACCGGCCGCCTGGCGTTCCTGAAACGCGGTGCCGGTCCATTCATACGTATAGCCGGCGGGCAAGGTGCGCGCGGAAATCCCGTCCATCGCCGCCAGCGCATCGCCCGACGACACGCCAGCCCGTGGCGAGCCGTTCACCGTGACGGACCGATAGTTGTTGTAGCGGGTGATCACCTGCGGCCCGACCACGACACGCACATCGACGATGGCGCGCAACGGCACCATCTCGCCGCGGGTGTTGCGGACATGGATCTTGTAGATGTCGGGCAGGTCGCCGCGATGGGCGGCGTCGCCCTGGATATTCACCTGCCAGGTGCGGCCGAACAGGTTGAAGTCGTTGATGTAGAACCCGCCCAATGTCGCTTGCAAGGTGCTGAACACATCGGCGATCCGCAAGCTGAGTGCCTGGGCCTTGTCGCGATCGATATCCAGCCAGATCGACGGGTTGGACGCCGTGAAGGTCGAAAACACCCGTCCGATGCGGGGATCCTGGCTGGCGGCGGCAACCAGTCCGCGCATGGCGCTGGCCAGTTCGGCGGGATCGCGGCCTTCCAGATCCTCCAACTGGTATTCGAAACCGCCGCCGGTCGACAGGCCGATGATCGGCGGCAGGTTGAACGGGAAGACGTTGGCGGTGCGGATCTGGCGTACGGCGCCGGAAATGCGCCCGATCACCGCCTGGGCGTTGTCCGCCGCCCCCGGACGGTCGGCGAAGGGTTTCAAACGCACCACGATGAAGGCGGAATTCGGCTGGTTGCCGCCATCCAACAGGGAGAAGCCGACGATCGACAGCACGCCCTCCACCTGCGGCATCGGGCGGATCAGGCCTTCCACCTGCTCCACCACCACCCGTGTGCGCCCGACCGAGGCGCCGTCGGGCAACTGCACCGCCACGAAGAACGCGCCCTGGTCTTCTTCCGGCAGGAACCCGGTCGGGGTCAGCGTGCCCAGATACCAGATGCCGACCCCGGAGGCCGCGACCACGATCACCGACAGCACGGACATCCGCACTAAACGCGCCACCACCGCGGCATAGCCGTCGCGCATGCGGTCGATGCCGCGCAGGACGTAGCCCATCGGCCCGCGCGCCGGTCCGCCATGGCGCAGGAACACCGCGCACAAAGCTGGCGACAGGGTCAACGCATTGATCGCCGACAGCAGCATCGCCACGCTGATGGTCACCGCGAACTGGCGGAACAAGGTGCCCGACACGCCCGGAATGAACGCCACCGGCACGAACACCGACAACAGCACCAGGGAGATCGCGATCACCGGCCCGGTGATCTGTATCATGGCTTTCTTGGTAGCCTGGGCGGGCGTCAGATGGGGTTCCTCGGCCATCACGCGTTCGACGTTCTCGACCACCACGATGGCGTCATCGACCACGATTCCGATACCCAGCACCATCGCCAGCAGCGAAATCGTGTTGGCCGAAAACCCCGCCGCCAGCAGCACCGCGAGCGTGCCGATCAGGCTGACAGGGATCGCCACGACCGGAATGATCGTGGCCCGCCAGTTGCCCAGGAACAGATACACCACGCCAACGACCAGCACGAAGGCGATCGCCAGGGTCAGCACCACTTCCTCGATCGTTGCGGCAACGAAGGTGCTGCTGTCGTAGAAAATCCTGGCCTTCACCCCGTCCGGGAACCGCTTCGACAGGTCGGCCAGGGCGGACCGCACCAGGGCGGAGGTCTGCACCGCGTTGGCACCGGGCGCGAGATACAGGCCGATGGACACCGCGGGATTGCCGTTCAACCGGCTCTCGCTGTCCATGTTGGCGGCGCCAAGTTCGACCCGCGCGACATCGCGCAACCGCAGCACGGCCCCGTCGCCCTGCGCGCGGATCAGGATGTCGCCGAACTGTTCCGGCGTGACCAGCCGGCCCTGCGTCTGGACGGACAACTGGAACTGCGTGGCATCACTGGTCGGTCGCGCGCCGATCCGGCCTACCGCGGCCTGGATGTTCTGCGCCTGGATCGCCGCGATCACGTCGGCGGGTGCCAGGTTCAGCGCCACCAGCCGGTTCGTGTCGAACCATATCCGCATCGAATAATCGAGCCGCCCGAACAACTGCGCATCCCCGATCCCCGGCGTGCGGGCCAATCGGTCCAGCGCGTTGATCGTGACGTAATTGCTGAGGAACAGCGGGTCGTATTTGCCGTCCTCCGCATAAAATTGCAGGAACGCCAGCACCGCGGTGGATCGCTTGCGCACGGTCACGCCATTGCGTTGCACTTCCGCCGGCAGCTTCGCCAGCGCCTGCTGCACCCGGTTGTTGACGTTCACCGTGTTGATGTCGGGATTGGTCCCCAGTTCGAACGTCACGGTCAACCCGTAGTTGCCGGCGTTGGAACTGGCGGATTTCATGTACAGCATCTTGTCGACGCCGACGACGGCCGCTTCCAGCGTCTGCGCGACCGTCGCCTCCACCACCTGGGCCGAGGCGCCGGAAAAGGACGTGCTGACGATCACCTGCGGCGGCACGATGTCGGGAAACTGCGACACCGGCAGGCGCAGCAGCGACAGGCCGCCGGCCAGGGTCATCAGAATGGCGATGACGATCGCAAGCCGCGGCCGATCGACGAAGACAGAGGAAATCATGCGATGTGCCCCGTCGCTCGCCTAGCGGCCCGGGCCGGGTGACGCCGGGGATGGAACGACGTCGATCCCCGGTCGGACGCGTTGCAGACCTTCCAGGACGATGCTCTCGCCTTCTTTCAGGCCGCCAAGGATCGTGGCCGAAGCGGGCGTCGACTGGCCGAGTTGAATCCTGCGCACCTCGATCTTGTTCTGCGGGGTGACGGCGTAGACGAAACTGCCCTGCTGGTCGGACAGCACGGCGGCGCGCGGGATCGACAGGGCGGTGACCGGTTCGATCCCTTCGACGCTGACCGTCACGAAGGCGCCGTCAGTCAGCGGCCGTTCCACCGGCTGGCCGGGTTGAACCGCGTGCAGAGGCGGGTTGGCGATGGTGGCACGCAGGATGATCGTATCGGTATTCGGCGCCACCGAGGGGTCCACGTAGTCGATCTTGCCGACCTGTCCATACATCGTGCCATCGGACAGGCGCAGCCGCACGATCACGCCCTGCATGCCGCCCTTGCCGGCATAGCGCTTCTCCAGCTCCAACCGCGTCCGCGCGGCGACCGGAAACAGCACATGCATCGGGTCCTGACTGACAATACTCGCCAGCGCCCCCGTGCCTGGCGACACCACATTCCCCACCGTCACCGCGGCCCGACTGATCTTGCCGCCGATCGGGGCGCGGATTTCCGTGTAGGCCAGATTGAGTTGTGCCATGCGCGACATCGCCCGCGCCGCGCTGACCTGCGCGGCCTGGGATCGTTGCGCGGCGATGGCATCATCCACCGCTGATCCCCGCCCCGCCGGCCCGCCGAGCAATTGCTGCGCCCGGTTCAATTGGATGGTGGCATTGGCCAGGCGAGCGGACGCATCGGCCACCGCGGCTTCCTGCTGTTGCGCGGCGGCTTCGTAGGGGCCGCGTTCCAGCTTGAACAGCAGATCGCCCTCGTTGACTTCCGTGCCCTCGACAAACAGCCGCTGTTCCAGGAACGCGGTGACGCGCGCGGTCAGCGATACCCGGCCGATGGCCTGGACCCGCCCGATGAATTCGGAGGTTTCGGTCACCGGGCGCATTTCCGCGCGCACCACGCCGACCGATGGCGGCCCGGCGGGCGCCTGCGCATGGGCGGCGAGCGGAATCAGCACCGGTATTAGCACAAGCGCGCGAAGCGGCAGGCGCAGGGACATGAGATCGATATCCTTCAGGCGGCGCCGGCCGCGCCGCGGCTAGAGATGGCGCCGCTCGGCGGTTTGCCAATACCGATGTCGGGGATGCGTGGTCAATGACCGGGGTGCCCTATGCGCAAGCTGCTCATCAAATCCGTCGATGCGCCATGCAAGCCGGGTGACCTTGGTGCCGTGATCAGCGGTCTGTCAGCGCTGGCGCAGGCAACGGTGGCGTGCTCGTTCACTTGTCCAGTCAGACGGCATAGGCCACGAATATGACGCCGAACCGGGCCGATCCGCGGGTATAGGTCCCCACCGCCCGCCCTACGGCAACCACCCCAAAAACCGCACCAACGCCTTCGTCCGATCCGAAAACAACTTCGCCGCAAAGAACGACCCGACCGCCCGCTTGCCCGCCTCGGCCCGGGTCGGATAGGGCGCGATCAGCCCCGCCAGTGCCGACAGCCGCGTCCGTTGCGCGATCGCCAAGGTCCACTGCCCGATCATCTCCCCCGCATGCGGCGCCAGAATGCCCGCGCCGACCACCCGCCCGCGCGCGACAATCAGCTTAACCAGACCAACGGTATCCCGTTCCGCCACCGCACGGTCATTCTCCGCCAGCGGCCAGCGCAGGATGGAAACCGTCAGCCCAGCCGCCCGAGCCTCCGCCTCCGTCATGCCGACCTGCGCGAGTTCCGGGTCCGTGTACGTCACCCGAGGCAGCGCCGTGTAATCGACCTTGGCCGGCAGCCGGAACAGCACGCGCCGGATCACGATCCCCGCGTGATAACTGCCGACATGGGTGAACTGGCGCGGCCCGATCCCGTCCGGGTCTGCGATGTCGCCCACCGCGAAGACCCGTTTGTTGGTAAGGCTGCGCAGTCCGCGATCGGTCGCGATCCCCAAAGCCGTTGCCTTCACCCCACCGGCGGCCAGATCGAGCGATTCCAGGTTCGGCACCCGCCCCGTCGCCACCAGCAGATGGCTGCCGGTGATCCGCCGCCCATCCGCCAGCACCAGGGTCGGGCCAGACTCAACCGAGGCCAATTCCGCGCCCTCGATCAATTCCACCCCGCGGCGTCGCAGCG
>CAMBXJ010000098.1 GCA_945871455.1 Asaia bogorensis | reverse complement strand
CCAATGTTCCGGTTCCAAGGCCCGTCGGCCTTGGCGGGGTCCAGGGGCAGAGCCCTGTTCGGGGTCCGGGGCGAAGCCCCGCCTTTCTACCCAACAGAAGTAGGCCGAGGCCGAGGCGGCGGAATGTCGATCTTCAACGACAGCTCCTTCAACCGAGCCGCCGTCACCTCGGCCGGCGCCCCCATCAGAAGGTCCTCGCCCTGCTGGTTCAGCGGGAACAGGATCACCTCCCGAATATTCGGTTCATCCGCCAGCAGCATGACAATCCGGTCGATCCCCGGCGCCGACCCACCATGCGGCGGCGCGCCGTAGCGGAAGGCGTTCAGCATGCCGCCGAAACGGGCCTCCACATCCTCGGCCTTGTAGCCGGCGATTTCAAACGCCCGCAGCATGATGTCGGGGCGGTGGTTGCGGATAGCGCCTGATGAAAGCTCGATCCCATTGCAAACGATGTCGTACTGAAAGGCCTTGATGGTCAGCGGGTCCTGGGTATTGAGCGCCTCCAGCTCGCCCTGCGGCATGCTGAACGGATTGTGGCTGAAATCGACCAGGCCGGTTTCCTCGTTCAGTTCGAACATCGGGAAATCGGTGACCCAGCAGAAGCGGAATGCGCCCTTTTCACTCAGGGACAGTTCGTCGGCGAGGCGGGTGCGCACGACACCCGCGAACTTCTCCGCCGTTTCCTTCTTGCCGGCGACGAAGAAGACGGCATCCCCGGCCTGAGCGCCGGACGCGACTCGAATCGCCTCGGCCCGATCGGCTTCCAGGTTGCGCGCGATCGGCCCCTTCGGTCCCTCGGCGTCATAGACGATGTAGCCGAGACCGCCGGCCCCTTCCGCCCGCGCCCATTCGTTCAGCTTGTCGAAGAAACTGCGCGGCTGGGTGGCGGCGCCCGGCGCCGGGATCGCCCGGATGATCCCGCCTGACGCGGCGATCTTGGAAAACAGCCCGAAGCCCGAGCCGGCATAGAGCGCCGTCACATCGGAAATGCGGATCGGATTGCGCAGGTCCGGCTTGTCGGAACCAAACTCCAGCATCGCTGTGTCGAAGGGAATCCGCGGGAATGGCAGCGGCGTTACCGCCCGCCCGTCCGCGAACTCCTCGAACACGCCGGCGATGACCGGTTCGATCGTGTTGAACACGTCTTCCTGGGTGACGTAGCTCATCTCGAAATCGAGCTGATAGAACTCTCCCGGAGAGCGGTCGGCCCGCGACGCCTCATCGCGGAAGCAGGGTGCGATTTGAAAATAGCGATCAAATCCCGCGACCATCAGCAACTGCTTGAACTGCTGCGGCGCCTGCGGCAACGCGTAGAATTTGCCCGGATGCAAACGCGCGGGCACCAGGAAGTCCCGCGCGCCCTCGGGGGAGGACGCGGTCAGGATCGGCGTCTGATACTCCAGGAAGCCGCTGTCGATCATGCGACGGCGGATGGACGTGATGACCTGGGACCGCAGCACCATGTTGCGGTGGGTCTTATCACGCCGCAGGTCGATGAAGCGGTATTTGAGGCGGATGTCCTCGGGGAAGCGCTCCTCGCCGGCAACCTGCATGGGCAGGACCTCGGCGGCGGACTGCACGATCAGGTCGGCGACCTGGAGTTCGATCTCGCCCGTGGGCAGGCGAGGGTTGATGGTGCCGGCCTCGCGCATCACGACCTGGCCGGTGACGGTGATGACGCTTTCCGGGCGGACAGCTTCAGCCGCGGCGAAGGACGGAGAGCCGGCGGGGAAGACGCATTGCGTTAGGCCGTAGTGATCGCGCAAATCGATGAACAGCAGGCCGCCATGGTCGCGCTTGGCATGCACCCATCCCGAGAGGCGGGCGGTCTGGCCGGAATCACCGGCACGAAGAGCGCCGGCAGTGTGGGTGCGGTAGGCGTGCATGGCGGCGTGTCCTGATGGTAGTGGTGGAAGGGCGGGGCTTTGCCCCGGAACCCCACCAGGGGCTTTGCCCCTGGACCCCACCAAGGCCGACGGGCCTTGGAACCCGGAACATTGGTTATTGATCCCTGGGGGCCTACTCGGACCTATCACCGTCCGTGTAGGCCCCCAGGGATCAATAACCAAAAGAGTCGCATTCCAAGGGCCGTCGCCCTTGGTGGGGGTCCAGGGGGCAAAGCCCCCTGGTCGGGGTCCGGGGCGAAGCCCAGCCCCTTCCCGTCCCTACTTCAACCAACCAGCCAGGATCGCCAACATCAGCAGCGCCACGATGTTGGTGATCTTGATCATCGGGTTCACCGCCGGGCCGGCGGTGTCCTTGTACGGGTCGCCCACGGTATCGCCGGTCACCGCGGCCTTGTGCGCCTCGGAACCCTTGCCGCCGTGATTGCCCTCTTCGATGTATTTCTTCGCATTGTCCCAGGCGCCACCGCCCGAGGTCATGGAAATCGCCACGAACAGACCCGTCACGATCGTGCCCAGCAGCATCGCGCCGAGTGCGGCAAACGCCGCGGCCCGTCCGCCGATCATGTTGATCACGACCCAAAGCGCGATCGGCGCCACCACCGGCAGCAGCGACGGCAGGATCATCTCCTTGATCGCGGCCTTGGTCAGCAGGTCGACGGCCTTGCCGTATTCCGGCTTGGCGGTGCCTTCCATGATGCCCGGGATTTCACGGAACTGACGCCGCACCTCGACCACGACCGAGCCGGCGGCGCGTCCGACCGCCGTCATGCCCATGGCGCCGAACAGATAAGGCAGCAGACCGCCGATAAACAGCCCGACCACGACGTACGGGTTCTGCAGAGCGAAATCAACCTTCAGGGTCGGAAAGTAATGCGCCAGATCCTGCGTATAGGCCGCGAACAGCACCAGCGACGCGAGACCGGCGGACCCGATCGCATAGCCCTTGGTGACCGCCTTCGTGGTGTTGCCGACCGCGTCCAGCGCGTCCGTCGTCTTGCGCACATCCGGCGGCAGGTCGGCCATCTCGGCAATGCCACCGGCGTTGTCGGTGACCGGCCCATAGGCATCCAGCGCCACGATCATGCCAGCCAGGGACAGCATGGTCGTCGCGGCAATCGCGATCCCGAACAGCCCAGCTTCCAGATAGGTGCCCAGGATGCCAACGCAGATGATCAGCACCGGGATCGCCGTGGATTCCATCGAAATCGCCAAACCCTGGATCACGTTGGTGCCGTGACCCGTGGTCGAGCTTTGTGCGATGGAGCGCACCGGGCGGTATTCCGTCGCGGTGTAATACTCGGTGATCCACACCAGCGCGCCGGTCACGACCAGGCCGGCCACGGCGCAGACGAACAACTGCATGCCGGTCACGGACGAGCCATCCACCATCTTATGGGGCGTGCCGAAGCCGATGAACCAGCCGATGACGATCGCGACACCGACCACCGAAAGCACGCCGGTCACGATCAGGCCCTTGTACAGCGCCTTCATGATCCCGTTATCGGCGCCCAGCTTCACGAAATAGGTGCCGACGATGGAGGTCAGGATACAGATGGCGCAGATGCCCAGCGGCAGCAGCAGCATCGCGTCGCGCGAGGCGCCGGTGAAGAAGATACCGGCCAGCAACATGGTCGCGACGATGGTCACGGCATAGGTCTCGAACAAATCCGCGGCCATACCCGCGCAGTCACCCACGTTGTCACCCACGTTGTCGGCGATCACGGCGGGGTTGCGGGGGTCATCCTCGGGAATGCCGGCTTCGACCTTGCCCACCAGGTCCGCGCCCACGTCGGCGCCCTTGGTGAAGATGCCGCCGCCGAGACGGGCGAAGATGGAGATCAGCGAGCCGCCAAAGCCAAGTGCGACGAGGGCTTCGAGAGTGGGCCGGAGATCGGCGCCGGGGGCGAGGCCGGCGCGGAGGATGAAGTAATAGGCCGCGACACCCAAAAGCCCCAGCCCGACCACCAGCATGCCGGTGACGGCACCGGCCTTGAAGGCGATATCGAGGCCGGCGGCCAGACCCTTGCGGGAGGCTTGCGCGGTTCGCACATTGGCTCGCACCGAAACGTTCATGCCGATATAACCGGCCGCCGCGGACAGCACCGCGCCGATGACGAAGCCGATGGCGGTGTGCAGGCCAAGGATCGCGCCAAGCACGATCAGGATCACAACGCCGACGATGCCGATCGTCATGTATTGGCGGTTGAGGTAGGCACGCGCGCCTTCCTGCACGGCCGCCGAAATTTCCTGCATGCGTGCGGTGCCGGCATCGGCCGCCAGTACCTGTCGGCTGGTGATCAGGCCGTAGACCAACGCCAGCACGCCGCAGGCGATGATCATGAGATGGGCCAGTTGCATCCTGGTTGTCCTCTTGTCGGGTTTCCGTATCGGGGGGCGGACAGACGCGCGGTTGCGCCCGCCGCCAAAGGGGGTGGCCAAACGGGGTGGTTGATGACGAGGCGGTATGCCAGAAGCCGGAACGGCAGGCAAATCGGCGTCGTGATGGGTCGCGTTACGTTTTGCTCGCTAACAGCCCGCTCTCCCGCACGGGCCACCCGGGGGCATACTCTCGTAGGCACCCCTGCGTCGGAATGGGCCGGTGCCGATCCGGTTGCGCGACCAAGTGTTGACGCGATCCGACGGATGGTCACATTGTGGCGTAGTGCGCCTGTAGCTCAATTGGTTAGAGCTGGCGGCTCATAACCGCTCGGTTGCAGGTTCGAGTCCTGCCGGGCGCACCAACCGCCAACAGCAGGAGCGCGATCCGCCGCCCGGACGGGATTGGCGAAAACGACGCTCCCGTGACCAACGCCGGAGAGGAGGCAGAACAGATGGCCGTCGTGGAAACCGAACGCCACGGACAGATACTCGTGGTGCGGATGAACCGCCCCGAGCGGCTCAATGCGCTGAACCACGAGCTTCGCACCGAACTGGCGGAAACCTGGGCGTCCTTCCGCCGGGATGAGGGGCTGGAGGTCGCGATCTTCACAGGCACCGGGCGAGCCTTTTGCGCGGGCGAGGACATGAAGGAGTCGCTAAAGGACGGCGCCCCGGGTGGGCGGCGACCGGCTACCGAGGATCCCTTCATGGCCGGCACCCTGGAAAAGCCGGTGATCGCGGCGGTCAACGGGTTCGCGATGGGCGGTGGTTTCATGCTGGTGGAACACACCGACCTCCGCGTTGGCGTGCATGGCGCGATCTTTGAGGTCTCGGAAGCCAAGCGCTGGCTGCTCGGCGGCTACAACCACGGTCATATCGCCAACCTGCCCTATCCGGTGGCGATGGAAATGGCGCTGGGCTATCGCTTTACCGCTCAGCGCTTCTACGAGATCGGGTTCCTGAACCGGTTGGTCGAACCGGATGCGCTGATGCCCACCGCGCTGGAAATGGCGCAGCATCTGCTGACCCTGCCGCCTGCGTCACGCGTGAACACGGTGCATATGATGCGGCAGATGCGCCCATCGGTCAGCTCCGATCAGGCACGCCTCGCCGCCGCGCTGCACGATCATGGCGCGAAGAGCGACCTGATGGAGTCGCGCGCGGCGTTCGCCGACAAGCGGACACCGGTGTTCAAGGGCTGGAACGATCCGGCGGACCGCTACCGGCTTCCGACGCTGACGCCGACATAGAAGGCCGCACGGGTCGGTCCTGGGAGCGGTTGAATGCCACAACCGCCTCAACCACAGACCTAATGGCTAACCGCCGTGATTGCGAGCGCAGCGAAGCAATCCAGGGTCCCGGCGTCGTCGATCCGGTTGGGTGCCCTGGATTGCGTCGCCGCGCTCGCAATGACGGTGGGCCTTGCCGCCATGAGTGTCTGGTTCGGTCCCTTGGGATAGGATTTCCGCTTTCAATCAGAGGCTTCGTCCGGACACGAGCGCTCGCAATGGCGCTCATGAGCAGTCTGCGCCGCCCGATCACTGGATAGGTGGTGACCCGGAAAGATCACCACCTCCGCGGGTCCGTCACACCTCCGAATAGCCGGACCCGCGTCGGGTCACGCCACGGCCCTGGGCGGTCTCGATCCAGCCGAACTCTTTCAGGATCTGCTGGCTGTAGGTAACGCGGCCGTTGACCGTTCCCGCCGGCTCGCTTGCCAGCAGCAGGGCGGCCTTCGCCATCAGGATTGGGTGTTCGCCCTTGGGGTCGTCCATCCCGGTCACCAGCTTGAAATGCACCGTGCCAGGTGTCGGCACGACCTGCGACGGCGAGACCGCGGTCACACTGATCCCACCGTAATGAGCGACCTCCTGCGCCAGACCCTGGGTAAAGCGCTCCAAGGCGGCCTTGGTCGCGCCATACATCACGCCGCCCTGGACGGTCTGATCGTCATACGGCCCGCGGCCGGGACCGATCGCCGAACCGGAGCTGATGTTCACGATCGCGCCCGACCGATTGGCGATCATGTCCTTCAACACTTCCTTCGACAGGATGAAGGGCGCGTGCACGTTGACCGCGAAGCAGCGGACCCAGCGGCTGGTCGGGTAGCTCTCGGTCGGCAGGTAGTAGTTCAGCGCGGCGTTGTTCACCAGGATGTCGACCGTGCCATAGGCCTTGCGGGCGGCCTCCACCAACGCGATGCACTCGGCTTCCAGGGAAACGTCGGCGGTGACAGCGGTCGCCTCGCCGCCGGCATCGCGGATGGCCTGCACGGTGCGGGACAGAGATCCCTCCAGCATCCGGTGGTCGCCTTCGTTCAGGGTGCGCGCGGCACAGACCACCTTGGCACCTTCCGCGGCGAACAACTCGCTGATCTGCTGGCCGATGCCACGGCTGGCTCCGGTCACGATGGCGACCTTGCCGGTTAGCTTGCCCATGCTGCGCTTCCTCCTATTGTTCGGGGTCGCATTGTCCGGTTCGTGGCGCCCAGGTGCAAGCGGGGGCCGGCGATGCATCTGACCAGGGGCGTGGGAATGACTGTGTTCGAGCACATGATCGTGGATTGTCCGCCCTTCCAGGCGGCGGATGTCGGCGCCGAAATCCTGCGTCGCGGATCGGCGTCGACCGGGCGGCTGTTCGGCGTGTTCTCTCCGCAGATCGGCCTGAGCGTGAACCGATTGGTCATCCTGACGGAATTCCCGGGTGCGGACTCGATTCCGGCGGGACCGTCGGCCTTGCTGGACGCCCTGCCCGTTACGGTCGAGCAGCGGGAGCTCTGGGAACCCGCGCCTCGTCCCACCGCCGGCGAATCCCTGACCGACGCTGGGGGCTATTACTCCCACCGCCGCTTCGACTGTCGGTTGGAGGACTGGCCGCGTTTCCAGGAACTGTCCGTCACCGCCTGGGACAATTTCGAGGACGTGCACGACACACGGGTGGTCGGTTTCTGGCGCGCCGTCACCCCGCCGGCGCCAGGTTTGGTGCGGGTGTGGTTGATGGCCTGGTATCGAGACCTGGCGGCCTGGGAGGGGTCGCGGTGGTACCAGGCGTCGCCCGATCCCGCCGCGAAAGCCGCGTTCGAGCGGTTCCGGGAGAGACGCACCCTGACCGTGGACAGCGCCGTGTCCATCCTGCGGCGGGGGACCTAATCTGGTTCTGCGCCGACACGACACGACAGATCGTCCATAAGCACCGCGGCCGAACCGCACCGGGCGGCGCCTGTCTGGACAGCGCGTTGATCCATGTCATTCCCACGTGGTCGTTTTGTCGCCAACGTCCCCAGGCAAGACCACAAGGCACGTCATGCATGCACTATTTAGGCGGTTTGGAATCGCGGCCCTGGCCATGTCATTGATCTACCGGCCCGATCCCGCGTATGCGATCGCCGATCCGCTGGAACCATTCAATCGGGCCATGTTCGCGTTCAACACAGCCGTGGTCGATTATGTCATTGCTCCCGTCGGAAGTATGGCGGAGGTTTATTTGCCTGTCGGGGTGCGGCGGGCAGCAGGACGTTTCTATGCCAATCTGAGCGAACCGGAGTTTATCGCGACGAACCTGTTGGCAGGCAATTTCGGCGACGCCCGCATTTCCATGCAGCGGCTGGTGGTCAATACAACGATTGGAATTGGTGGCCTTTTCGATCCGGCGACCGGGTACGGGTGGGTATCTCGCCAGCCGGAATTCACCGAGGCGGTGTGTAAACTTGGGATACCGCCTGGGGCCTATCTCGTTCTGCCGCTGGTTGGCGCGACCAATGTCAATTCGACGGTCGTTCTGTCATCGCTTTGGGTCGGGCATCTTTATGTTCTCGCGCTGGTTTCGAACTGGCTGATGACCGCCGAATTGATGGTGGACGTGGTGGTTGCCGCGGCCTTGTTGCGGCACGCCGCCGATGCGACAGACCCGGTGAGCAGCGACCCCTACCATGTGAAGCGCCATGAATATGCCGTGTATGTCGCGTCGGGGTGCTCGCCGCACCTAACGGTTCGTCCGGCAGGATAGGACCCGAACCGACCGATGACTTCCCCCGGCCGCCCATTCTCTGTGAGGGGCGGCATTGGGCCCCCACCCCTCCGGAGGATTCAGTACGCCCAGTGAGACGACGGGAGGTGCGGGCTAGCGCGGATGCCTGGAACAAGTCCGAGCACGTCGATCCCGGCCGCTTCGCGTGATCACACCGTACATGCAGCCACGTAATTCCCTCCAATACACTACGCTCGACGTGATCACGCGCCGACCCGCTCGCCTCAGGCCGCCGCCCTCACGAACGGGTTGCGCAGCACGCCGAGGCCGGTCAGCTCGACCTCCACCACGTCCCCATGCACCAGATCGGGGGAGGTCCCGTCCGTGCCCATCCAGATCACATCGCCCGGATAGAGCGTGATGTATTTCGTAATCGCCGCGATGTAGTGCGCGATCCCGAAGATCATGTCATTGGTCTTGAAGCGCAAATCTTCCTTGCCGTTGACCCGAATGACGGTTTCCATCGCGTCCAGATCGACCTCGGTCTCGATGAACGGGCCCATCGGCTTGAACGTATCGGTGTTCTTGCCGCGCCAGAACGTGCGGTCGCCGCGCTGCCACGTGCGTTCGCTGACATCGTTGCCGATCGTGTAGCCAAACACGCACGAAAACGCGTTTTCCTCCGTCAGGTGCTTGGCCTGCTTGCCGATCACCACGACGAGTTCGCCTTCGTAGTTCATTTTCGGTGGCGCATGGGCCGGGATCACGACGTTTTCGCCATCCGCGCACAGGGCGTTGTTGGCGCGGTAGCCGATATCGGCCTTGGCCGGAAATACCGGCTCCACCCCGCGCTTATGCGCCATTTCGCGGATATGCGCCGCGTAGTTGATGCCGGCGCAGTAGAAAGTCTTCGGAATGACCGGCACTTCGATCTTCACGTCGGACAGATTCAGGGTCCTGCCGGTGGGCTTCGCCTCTCCCCAAGGTTCGCCATCGATTTCGTTGACCGTGTTACCGGTGACCGAGCCGTAAGCCGTCTTGCCGTCGTTGGAGAATCGCACCCAGCGCATGGTTCTTGTCCTTTGTTAGGCCGCAACCAGTTCGCGCACGGGGCGCAGGAATTCCGGATCGAATACTTTGGTCGCCATGACCTGGCATCGGCGCATCAGGCGGATTTCGTCCGGGCCGTAATCGGCGATGGCGCGGTGGATGGTGCCGAGGTGGTCCCAGATCAGCAAATCGTTCTCGTTCCAGTCATGCGTGTAGCGGAACCGCATTTCCAACTGGTGCTTGAACAGAAAGTCCAGCGTCTCATCGCTTTCCTGCTCCGAAAGCTCATTGATGCGCATCGCGTAGCCTTCGTTGCAATACAGCACCTTCCTGCCGGTGATCGGATGCGTCATGAAAATCGGATGCACGACGGGCGGACGACGCTTGCGCTGCTCATCGGTCATCGCCGAGCGACCACTGGCCTTGTGCTGACGCATATGCTCCCAGAATTTCTCAAAATTGTGGGTGGCGGTCATGCCATCCAGCCGGGTCTTGATGTCCCGCGGCAGGGCGTCATAGGCGGCGTGCATGTTGGAGAACTCGGTGCCGCCCAGGGGCACGCCGTTCCGACGCGGAATGCGAATGCCGTAGAGCACGTTCACGAATCCCATGACGTCGCGATAGGACATGT
Source organism: Asaia bogorensis (assembly GCA_945871455.1). GTDB lineage: Bacteria > Pseudomonadota > Alphaproteobacteria > Acetobacterales > Acetobacteraceae > Rhodopila. The sequence continues at coordinate 554 of CAMBXJ010000098.1, read as the reverse complement.
CGGTGTGCCAGTCCTGCCCGGCATCGGGGCTGCCGATATACTCGCCGTTTTCCTTGATGTTGGAGAGAATCCCGACCTCGGGGAATGGACGATCGCGGTTGATGGTGCTGATCGGATTGCCCTGAATTTCCCCGAACAATTCGGAAAACCGCTTCACGTCGCCGATATCGAGTTGCTGATCTGGAAAGCGCAGCACGCCGTGATGGCCGAGCGCGTGGAGGATGCGGGCGAATTGGGGGGCGGGGATGGGATGGGAGAGGTCGATGCCGCGGATGGTTGCGCCGAGGATCGCGCCGGTGGGTTCGACGGTCAGCATGGGAAGGTCCCTCCAGTCAGTTGGGACGACGATACCGCCGAGCGGGGCGGTCGTCCATTGGGAGAGGGTGTTCGGGGTTTGGTAAGGAGTTGCCGGTAGGCTTCGTGCATCGCAAGGTGTCGGAGCGCGTCATGTACCGAAATCAGTCATTGACAGAGTCCGTCGTTGAGCTATATGGTGATGTCAGTTTCGAGTGGGACGAGGCGAAAAGCACCTGCAATGCGCGGGAACGGAACCT
>CAMBXJ010000097.1 GCA_945871455.1 Asaia bogorensis | reverse complement strand
GGGTAAGCGCGGCACGGCTGGCTGAGTTCGAAGTGGTGGTGCGGAGCGCCGAGACGGCGGACGATCTTCGTAAACGCCATATCGACTACTTCGAAACCTTCGTGAAGGTCACAGACGACCTGCCGCACAGCTTTCTGCCTGAATTTGGGCCCGCGGACCTCGGGTCGGGCGGTCTCGACGAACACCAGGCGATCGTTCGCGTGGAGAGCCTGGATCGGCCGTTGGGAAAATGGGGGCAACCCTTGGATGACCTGAAAAGGGCATTCGACGCCAAGGATGAGCCTGTGTTGCGTGGTTTCCTGGATATCTGGAACACATCCAACATCCGCGACCATCGCCCCGCCTTTGCGGCCTGGCGCGACCAGGTGTTGGACGAAATCGCGGCGCCGAATTGGCCTGAGCGTCTGCGCGATCGCATGGGACTGGCCCATTACGGTGACACGCGCGTCTCGATCCCGGTTGCGCTGATGCAATATACGGTCCGGGAGGTCAAAGCCGAGGCCGCCAGCCTGGGGGTGTCCACCATGTTTGCGGCGCCAACTGTCCTGGACAGCGGCCCGTGGGAGTATTTCTTCCCGGCGCCTGCTACCATGCCATGCGGCCGAGCAATGGCGCTGATGCTGGTGGACGATGAAAAGCAATTGCTGGCGGAAATGCTTCATACGCGGTTAACCTACCTCCCGCACCATATCGTCGCGCTTGGCACCATCACCCGGCCCGCCGCGCCGCATGACCTTAAGGAGTTGCGCAATCGCCATCTGCTCGCCGTTCAGGCCGCTTCCGAACGCGGGGATTTCGGAGAGGAGATCCCGTAGATGGCTCTAGCGGCCATTCACGGATCGCCGACCCGCCACCCGTGGCTGGACCTGTTCGTCCAGGCGCCGATCGCGATGTTTGGCGACCTTTTGGCAGGATATGCGCGCATTCCGCCCTATGAGCGGGCGGATGCGCCCGATGCCGCGCGGATGCTGTTCGGCGGTTTACCGAAGACCGATCCCGCCTGGCGCGCGCTGGGTCCCGCGATCCTCGGCTGGCTGGAGCAGCGCCGGCGCGCGACGCCGCCAACGGGCCGTCCGCGCCAGCAACGCTGGGTGCGGGAAATCTGTGAGGCGTTTGAAATCGTGGCGCTGCTGGAGGTTGCCGATGCGGCGGTGACCTTGCGCGGGCAGTTCGTCACCTGGAACGAGTGGGCGTCTCGGTTCGAGCTGTCCCCGGCCCGCGATGCGCGGGCTGAGTATTTGCGCATGGTGGCGCTGACGCAGCCACTGGTGGCCGCTATGGCCCGGCCGCGTGATCCGAACGACCTGGCGCCGATGTGGCTGGAGATCTGCCGGCAGGCCGGCGCCGAGTTGCCGCGAAGATACCTTGCCATCGGGTTGCTGGGACTGCGGCGTTTGCAGCAGGGCACCACCGGCTCGGACGCGCCATGGGTGGCTGGATTGGCGCATTGGGCGTTGGCCCGTTCTCCGACCAACGCCGAATTCCAGGCCGAATGGCTGGCATTGAAGCCGCTGTATCCGCGCACCGCCGGCCGTTGGCGCGAATTGGTCGGCCGGTTGCTGGCCACCAAACCGTTCCAGGACGCGGACATCAAGGCGCCGGGCTGGTGGCGTGGCGATCGTGATTTCGATCCGATGCTGCGGCAGGATTTTCGCGTGTCCGGCGCGCCGCTTCGCTCGCCGCTCCCGGCTGATTGCGACCAGGAGATCGCGCGGCTGCACAACCCCTGGCCAGTGACCGAATCGCGGATCGAGCAGTTGCTGCAACGCCATCGCGCCTATGTCGGCATCACCGGCGAGAGCCAATATTTCGTCCGCGCCCTCCATGCGCTCGGCACCGCCCTGATCCGGCCGGGCAACGATCAACCGCGGGACCGCGCCCGCAAGGCAGCGGTCCTGGCGCGGGAGGGATTGGGTTGGGCGCCCTTCGATCGGTATCTCTGGTCACTCTGGCGGGACGCAATGGCGGCAAGCGGCGCGTTGGAGGCCGCCGAACTGATCGGCTGGGAGGCCATCCGCCGCGACCCCGACGACGTCGACGCCCGCACCCAACTCGCGACCCTGCTCGCCGGCCCGCTCGCCCGACCGGCGGAGGCCGAAACGCTGCTGCGCGAGACCATCGCGGCGTTTCCGGGAGATGCGTTTGCCCGTACCCAACTCGCGGAACTGCTGATCGCGGACCTGCCGATTGTTGGCCGACGGTTGGATGACGCCGAGGCGGTCGTGCAGTCCGCCTTCGCCGCCGAAGCCGCGGGCGAGGCCACTTTCGCCCTGCGCGCTCGGCTGCAATCGCATCGCGGTGCGGCGCAGGCGGCGCTGGAAACCGTCCGGCAGGGGCTGGAACGGCACCCCTCCAATGGCGTGCTGCGGAACTTTCAGCGGAATCTGGATCAGGGGCGGGTGTTGCGTCTCGACCCCGCGGCCGCTGCCCCGATCGCGGCAATTGTCGCGGACACGACGCCCGACGATCCGACGCTGGCCCCGGTTCTGCGTCTGGGCCGGTTCCGCCGGCTGCGTGCCCAGGCAGACAGCGGCGATCCGGCCACGCGTCAGGCGGCCCTGGCCGAGGTGCAAGCGATCCTGGCGGACGATCCCAGCTTTGACTATGGGCAACTCCTCGCAATCCGTCAGGGGGTGGTGACGTTCGATCCCGACACCATGCCCCCCTTCGCGGTCGCGTTTGAGCAAGCCTTGAAGGACAAGGACCGCCCCCGTCTGGAGGCGCTGGCGGAACGGCAACCGCGCCTTGAAGCGCTGATCCTGTTGGCACAGGCGCTGATCGGCGACGCCCAGGCCGCCTGGACGGTGGCCAACCTGTTGCATGATGATCCACCGGCCAATGAGGCGCGGCCTGTCGCCTTCCTACGCGCCAGGCTGCATCCGCTCCTGGCGCAGGCCACGGCCGATACCGCGTTGTCCATCGTCGCGGCCAACGACAATGCCATCCGCCGTTGGCTGAACGATGCCAACGAGTCTCTCATCGCCGCCTGATATCGCCGCCTGAAATTCAACCCACCAGCGGCCGAGCGGGGCTCGGCTGCGGGTCAGGCTTCGGCGGCCCCCAAAAATCATCGCGCCCATTGGCGGCCAGCTGCGTCCAGGATGGGCCGCGTCAGGGTGGGTGCGGGCCCGCCATGACGCGGAGAGACCCTTGCCTCGATCCCATCAAATCAACGACGCGGTCCGATAGCAGCCATCTGCCCAATCCGCAGGCAACCATGAACGGCATGGTTAACCGCACCCATCCGGAACAATACCCCCCGAGTCCCGCATTGTCTCGTAACGAAACCCCGCCATATCCGCGCCTTTCCGGAACGGATGACCAAAAATCCCATACTTAAAGTGAAATCTTAAGAGTTCCGATAAATGCAGTGATATCAGCGACAAATAACCCAATCCGGAACCCAGATCTGAACTCCGGCGGAAAACGCCGATCGCCCGCTTCGCCCAAAATTAACCATTCGATGCGCCCCGTTAATCGTTGCCCAGAATCCAGGCAAAACAACGTTTTCGCGGGGGTTTTGACCGCGAAAACCGGCATCGGACCCGCGGATTCCGCTTTTCACTTGCCATCGCGCCATGCGCGCCCTAGAACAAAAAGCAAACATTCAGGCGCTTTCCATGCTCCCGAACCCGGCCCCATCCCGATGATGCTCCATTCAAAACGCCAGAATCGCACGCGGACGGTCGAAAACAGCGCGATCCAACATCCCCGCCCCCACCGGGCACTTGTCCTTTCTCCCTGGCGCTGCACCATCAGCCATGCTTGGCGGCACGCGAGAATGATCGCTCCAATTGGAGCGATCATAATTGCGTGTCGCCTTACGCAAACCGCGGCATCACCTGCGTCCAGAACGCCTCGATCGACTTCATCAACTTCCCATGCGGGACCAGCCCGTTATACGTGTAGCAGAACACCCAATCGACATTCTGCCGCTTCATGTTCGCCTCGACCCCACGGATCACCGTGTCCACGGTCCCGGCCAGGATATAGCCCTCCTTCTGAGCCTGAAGCGGCGTCAGGTATTCGCCGGTCTTCGGGTCCTGCAAGCCTTTGCGGAAGCCGAACGGTTCGAACCAGGCCCGCCCGGTGAACTGGCCGGAATTGGCCCACAGCGCCATCGCTTCCTCATCGGTATCCGCGATGATCACGTCGCGCAGCAGCCCGGTCCCATGTCCGCGTGGACGTCCCGACACTTCCTCATAAACGTCGTAGAGATGGTTCTCATACACCGGCAGCATCGACGGCAGGATCGCCGTCACATTCTCCTTCGCCGCCCAGCGGATCGAATTCTCCGACGAGGCAAACGGCAGGAACAACGGAGGATGCGGCTTCTGCAACGGCTTCGGCACGGTGCCGACCGACTTCAGGATCCCATTCTCCACACCCTTGCCGTATTTTGTCGTCGTATCCAAAGTCCAGGGAGTCTCGCCGGCCGGGACCTTCCAGAACTGCCCGTCATGGGTCAGCATTTCCTCGGTCCAGCACTTCTTGATGATCTGGAAGTTTTCCTCGAACGCGGCCCGGTTGGCGGCATCGATGGCGTCGTGCTGATGCGGCAGCGCGCCGGACACCCCATGCGTCTGTTGCGCCATGATATCGACCCAACGCCGCTGATAGCCGCGCGCGAACCCGGCATTCGCCCGCCCGCCGGTCATGTGGTCCAGCATGGCGATGTCCTCGGCCACCCGCATCGGATTGGCCGCCGGCAGCACGATGCCCAACTGACCGACCCGGATGCGTTTGGTCTGCATCGCGAAATACAGGTCGAGCAACACCGGATTGTTGGAGACCTCGAAGCCCTCGATATGGAAATGGTGCTCGGTGAAGCTGACGGAATCATAGCCCAGGTCGTCGGCGAGTTTTATCTGCTCGGTCAGTTCCGTCAGCATGCGCTGGTAGAGTTCCGGGCGCATCCCCGCCATGCCTTGCTCGATTTCGGCACGGCTGCCGATGCTGGGCAGATAAAACAACGAAGCCTTCACGGACACACTCCCTTTGCGTCAAGATACCCGCAGGTAGCATAGCGCCCGGTGGGATGCGACCCCGACAGGGGCGACGAACGGTCCCCCGCTACTGGCCCCTTGGGGCTGCCCTTGGGGCACTCCTGGCGAATTCGCGCGTGCACCTGTAGTCTGCGGCACCGCCGACTCGGGCGGAACGCAACAACCAAGGGGACGACGCGCAATGTTCAGACGATCCTTGCTGGCAGCCGCCGCGATGCTTGCCGTTTCAGGAACCCTGGTCTCGGCGCCCGCCTCGGCGCAGATCCAGGTTGCCACGGTCGGGCCGATGACCGGCGAATACGCCACGTTCGGCGCCCAGATGAAGGCCGGCGCCGAACAGGCCATCGCCGACCTCAACAAGGCCGGCGGATTGCTCGGCCAACAACTGGTGCTGAGCATCGGTGACGACGCCTGCGATCCGAAGCAGGCCGTGTCCGTCGCCAACCAGATGGCCGCCAAGAAGGTGAAGCTGGTCGCGGGGCATTTCTGCTCCGGCAGTTCCATCCCGGCCAGCAAGGTCTATGGCGAGGAAGGCATCCTGCAGATATCCCCCGCGTCCACCAACCCCGACTACACCGAAAAGGGCGGCTGGAACACCTTCCGCGTCTGCGGGCGGGACGACCAGCAGGGCAAGGTCGCCGGCCAGTATCTCGCGAAGAACTTCAAAAGCGAGAAAGTCGCGATCCTGCACGACAACTCCACCTACGGCAAAGGCCTCGCGGACGAGACCAAGAAGGCCTGCAACGCCGCCGGCGGGAAAGAGGCGCTCTACACCGCCTATACCCCGAAGGAGAAAGACTACTCCGCCCTGGTCAGCCGCATGAAGCAGGCCGGCATCTCCGTCATCTATGTCGGCGGCTACCATACCGAGGCCGGGCTGATCATCCGCCAGGCCAAGGCGCAGGGCATGAAGGCCACCTTGGTTGGCGGCGACGCCCTGGTCAGCAGTGAATTCTGGCAGATTGCCGGCGATGCGGGCGCGGGCACCTTGATGACCTTCTCCCCCGATCCGCGCCTGAACAAGACCGCGGCGGATGTCGTGAAGGTGTTCAAGGACAAGAGCATCGATCCCGAGGGCTATGTTCTCTACACTTATGCCGCCATTCAGATCTGGGCGGACGCGGTAAAGAAGGCAAAGACCACGGATCCGAAAAAGGTCGCCGCGGCGCTGAAGGCCACCGGCAACTGGCCGTCGGTTCTCGGCCCGACCAGCTTCGACAAGAAGGGCGACCCGACCGGGTCCGGCTATGTCCTGTATATCTGGAAGAACGGCTCCTACGCCCAGATGTAACCACCCGAACTCAGGGCCGAGCAGGACCGCTCGGCCTTGGACGGATGGAGTGGGCGCGGTGAGCGGACGGTCATCGCGCCACAATCCTACGACAATACAATGTGATAGGGCGGTTTTCTGGTTCCAATCCACGGTCAAACCGCCGTTGGGAGGCAACGCATGACGGCCAGTCTGACAATTTATGGCATCCCGCAGTCCCGGGCACTTCGCGTGCTGTGGATGGCGCGGGAGCTTGGCGTTCCTTACGAAAACGTGCCGGTGCATTTCGCCAAGGCCCGGGAATCCGCCGACCTGATGCAGCGCAACCCCAATGCGCGGATCCCGGCGATCGACGACAACGGGTTCACGCTGTACGAATCGATGGCCATCAACCTCTACCTCGCCAAGAAATACGGCGCGGGGACGGATCTCGCGGTGGCGTCCCTGGAACAGGAGGCCCTGGCGACACAGTGGAGCTTCTGGGTCATGACCGAGATCGAGAAGCCGTTGCTGGCCATCATGTTGCACACGGTGGGCATGCGTCCGGCGGATGACGCGACCTTGGCGCAGTGCAAAACCGACCTCGAACGCCCGTTGACGGTGCTGGAGGCGCATCTGGCGGACCGGCCGTGGATCCTCGGTCAGGCGTTCTCGGTGGCGGATTTGAATGTGGCGTCCGTGATGGTTTGGGCGCGGACAGGCAAGCTCGATCTGACGCCCTATCCGAAGATCGCGGACTGGCTGAAGCGCGCCATGGCACGGCCTGCGTTCAAGGGGTGATCGGGGAAGCGTGAACGCCGGTCACAGCCGGCCCAGCTTCCAGCCCACCCAGACGAATACCAGGCACAGCACGACCGAACCGACGATGTATCCGGCGGCGGCGAGCAGTTCGCCGCTTTCGATCAGTTCCAGGGTTTGCAGGCTGAACGCCGAGAACGTGGTGAAGCCGCCACACACGCCGGTCATCAGAAAGATCCGCAAGTCCGGATGCAGCCTGACGCGATCCGGCGTCAGGCTGATCCCGGCGACGATGCCGATCACGCAGGATCCCACGACGTTGATCAGCAGGGTGCCCCAGGGGAACCAGGGGCGGAACCACGGGCCCGTCAGCGCCGTCATGGCTCCCGTAAGCCAGAAGCGGGCCACGCTTCCCAGTGCCCCGCCGGTCGCCACGGCCAGATACGTGAGCGCGCCCTCCATCGATGTCCGTCCTTTTGCGTGTGAGGGCACTTTTAATGCCGGCTCTGGCGAGCGCCTAAGAGGGGGGACGCCCACGAGGGCCCGCGCATGAGGGGACGCGCAAGAGGGGACGCGCAAGAGGGGATGCCCAAGAGGGAATGCTCAAGAGGGAGTGCCCAAGAAGGCGGCGGCACGGGTCGCGCGGGACCGATGTGCGGTTGTCGCATGACAAACCGTGCGACATCCCTCTGGCGCGGATATGATAACGCGCCTTATGGTAACGGAGTAACTTTTTGGCCAGGGCCGGTGCGAGCATTCCAGCGCGATCTTTTGTTCCTGCTGCACGACGTCGCCCGCTTGTTGCGGGTTGATGCCGATAAGCGCGCCCGCTCGCACGGTATGACCCGGGCGCAATGGGGCATCCTGATCTGGCTGGAACGTCAGCCGGGAATCACCCAGAAGGAACTCTCCGAACTTTTGGAAGTGGAACCGATCACGGTCGCGCGCCTGATCGACCGGCTGGAAGCGCGCGGGATGGTCGAACGCCGCCCGGACCCGCGCGATCGCCGGATCTGGCGGCTCCACCTGCTGGACCCGGCCTATATTTTATTGTTTGAAATCAACCAGCAGCGCGCCGAGATGACCCGGATGGTCAGCGACGGCATCGATGAGGAAACGCAGGATACCATGACCGAGGCATTGCTGCGCATGAAGACGACCCTGACGCAGGACGCGCATGCGACCCGCCGAACGCCCTATATCGCGCCGCCTGGCGCCAGTCGGGAAGCGGTCTGATGTCGCAAACCGCAACCACGGGCGATGCGCCCCGGGTCACCGAGACGAAGACCAGAAGCCGCGGGCTGACGAAACGGATCTTGCGCCCGATCCTGATGCTGGGTGGGATTCTGGTCGTTGCCGTCGGCTCGGGCACCTATTGGCTGTATGGCGGTCGCTACGTGTCGGTCGACGATGCCTATGTCCGGGCGGCCAAGCAGGTGCTGTCCACCGACGTGTCCGGCACCGTCAAGGAGATTTCGGTCAGGGAAGGCCAGCGCGTCGACAAGGGCCAGGTTCTGTTGCGGCTGGAGTCCCGGCGCTTCGAAATCGCCGTGGCCGGGGCGACCGCGGCGCGTAACGGCACCGTCTCGACCCTGAATGCCATGAAGCTCGAATACCAACGCATGCTGCACGACGTCGACGTCAAGTCCGCCATGGTAGAGGCGGACCAGGCCAACCATGATCGCCTGGTCGGCTTGGTGCGCGGCGGTGGGGTGACGCGGGCGGAGTATGACAACATCCGCTTCCAACTCGTCGCGAACAAGAAAGCGGTGGAGGCGTTGCGGGTGACCGCGGCCGTCCAATTGGCGCGTCTGGGCGGCAACCCGGACGTCGATGTCCGCACCATGTCGGATTATCTGCAAGCGCAGGCAAATCTGGACGAAGCTCAGCGCCAACTCGACCACACGATCATCCGCGCGCCGTTCGCCGGGGTCGTGACGCAGGTCGAATCGGTCCAGCCGGGCATGTATCTGGCCGCCGCGACCCCCGCGTTCGGCCTGATTTCAGACGAGCGCATCTGGGTCGAGGCCAATCCGAAGGAAACCGAACTGACCCATGTCCGGCCCGGCAATCCGGTGACCGTGACCGTCGACACCTATCCGGGGCGACGCTGGAACGCCGTGGTGGAAAGCATCGCGCCCAATAGCGGCTCGGAATTCTCCATTCTTCCCGCCCAGAACACCTCGGGCAACTGGGTCAAGGTGGTGCAGCGGATCCCGGTGCGGATCAAGATCGATCGCGGTCCAGACGAGCCGCCGTTGCGGGCCGGCATGAGCGTGATTGCCACCATCGACACCGGCTACAAGCGAACCTTGCGCGATATCTACTGATCCCGCTATCCGTGGGTTGAAGACCTAATCCGATCGAGGCCAGCACAGTGACGAATCACTGTTCAAGCGCAATCGGGAATTTCCCTTGTGTGGCGTGACGATCATAGGGACGCACATGGATTTCCACAGTACGCCCGGGTGCCGTGAGCCGATCGATCGTCCCGCTTGCCATACGCCCGCTCGGCATCTTGGATAGCGTGGCTTGATCTGTATCGCAAAGTCTTCCGCCTGATGTGCCGGATCCGACCTGTTATGGCGCATCCCGTGGGGCCGCGTTCCACGGGCGCGCATTCCACGGGGGTGCATCCAGCGGGGGCGCATTCCACGGGCGCGCATTCCACGGGGGCGCATCCTGCGGGGACGCATTCCACGGGCGCGCATCCCGCGGGGGCGTATCCCTGGGGGGCGAATCCCTGGAGGGCGATGCGGGTTTGGGCGATCCTCTCTTGGATGACGGTGTTTTGCCTGGCCCCGCATATTGCCGCCGCGCAACCCAACGCCGCGCGGAACCGCACCGTCGTGGCCAGCGACGGGGTGCGACTGCATGTCCAGGAATCCGGCCCGCCGAACGCGCCCGCCCTCCTGCTCGTGCCCGGGTGGACCATGCCGGCCTGGATCTGGGAGCCGCAGATACGGTTCTTTTCCAGAAACTACCGCGTGCTGGCGTTCGACCCGCGCGGCCAGGGCGCCTCCGACGTGCCGGCCACCGGCTACGATCATATCCGCCGAGGGAAGGATATCGGCGACGTGATCGCGCAACTGGCGCCGTCGCCGCCCGTCGTGGTCGCCTGGTCGTTGGGGGTGCTCGATACCCTGGCTTATCTGACCATCCAGGGCGATGCCCGCGTCGCCGGGCTGGTGCTGGTCGACAACTCGGTGGGGGAGGAGCCGGCGCCGATCCCGGCTCGCCCCAAACCGACCACGGCACCGAAGCCGCCGCATGAGCAGGCCATGCGGCAATTCGTGCGCGGCATGTTTAGCCAACCCCAATCGCCCGCGTATCTGGAACGCCTGACACAGGCCACCCTGCGCACGCCGGAGCCGGCGGCCAAGGCGCTGCTATCTTATCCGGTGCCACGCGGTTTTTGGCGCGATGCGGTCTATGCGACGCGCCATCCCTTACTGTATGTGGTGCGCCCGCGTTGGGCGGAACAGGCGCAGAATCTGGCGCGAAATCGGGCCGGC
>CAMBXJ010000096.1 GCA_945871455.1 Asaia bogorensis | reverse complement strand
TGGCGGGGCTGCACGGTTGGACCGCGCCCGATCTCGCGCCGCGCGCCCTGGTGGAAGCCGCGACCCTGGCTGGATTGTATGCGCTCGTGTGGTTCGCACCGAATACCCAGCAGATCATGGACGCCGACGGGCGCGGATGGTGGCGTTGGCGTCCGACTGTTCCGTGGGCCGTCGCCTGTGGCTGCGCCACCACCGTGGGCCTGCTGTCCTTGGGCGGAACGGCCGAGTTCCTCTACTTCCGCTTTTGACATCCGATGCCCCCGACAGCATCCACCGACTTGAATCGCCTCACCGCCCCGCCGGGTCGGATGCGGCGTTATGCGTGGATCGCCGCCGCGGCCATGATCGCGTCCCTCGGCGCTGTCTGGCTCTGGGTTGCCACCCTGAAGATGGCGTATCTGGATCCCGAATACGCCTTCTGGCGTGCTCGCCAGGACCTGGTGCGGACCTGCGATCTGGGCGGCATGCTGATCCTGGGCGACTCGCGCGCCGCCGCCGGCATCCTGCCCGCTGCGATGCCGCTGCAAACCACCAATCTGGCAATGGGCGGCGGCAAACCGATCGAGGCGCTGGCAGTCTTGCGGCGCGCACTGGCCTGCCCCGTGCCGCCGGAGCGCGTCGTGATCTCCCTGGATGCCGTGCATTTCATGCAACCGGATTTGTTCTGGGAGCGTACGGTCCGCTACGATCTGCTGGACCGTGCCGACCTGCGCGAATTGGCCGGACTGTCGCATCAGACCGGCGACTGGTCGGTGTTCGACGCCCGCCGGACCGATGGTCTACCGCCGGAGATGCGGATCGCGCTGTACCGGATGGGTTTCCCGTCCCTCTATTTCGGCAACCTTCTGAAGGGCGGCGTGTTCCTGCGCTGGTGGAACAACCAGGCCGGCCATGCGGCGACAATCGCGTCCTGCGGGCAGCACTTCTTCGGCACGGACGCCGGGTCGGATGCGGTGGCCATCGAGGGCACGTTGCGGCACTTCACGCCGTCCGTCGTGCTCGACCACTATTTCGACCGCCTGCTCATGCTGTTGGACCAGCGCGGGATCGTCGCCCATTTCGTCAGCCTGCCGGTGAACCAGGCGACCGGACATGCCACGTCGCCGACCGTGGTGGCGGCGTTCCAGGCCTATCTGCATGAAAAGTCGCAACGCTTTCCTCGGTTCCATTTATCCGGCCCGGTGCTGCCGGTCTGGCCGGATCAGTGGTTCGGCGATGGGTTTTCCCATCTGAACCCGTCGGGCGCCGCCCGCTTCAGCGCCCGGTTCGCGGATTGCGTTGCCGCCTGGACAGCAGGCGCCCCCGCCGGTCACGGATGCGCGACGACGGACGACCCATCGACGGACCGAGCGGTTCCCGCCGTTGAAGCGACCCGCCCCCCACCCCAGCCAGCGCGTCATGCCCGCGATGGAGGGCCCTATCGCTAATTCCGTCCTGCCGAGACCATGACCGATCGGCATCCTCCTACCGTCATTGCCGGACCTGATCCCCCAAACCCGCCCCCTTTCGCGTTGAAGCGCCGGTTACCGGGTCAAGCCCGCCAATGACGCGGGGACAGGGGCGGTCGAACATCGGTTATCGTTTGGCGCGGTTTAGCCGCTCAACGGCTGCAAGCCGCCCCGCCCAGCACGCAGAACGACGCGCAATGGGGATGGTTCAGGGGCACCGACCGCGCGGCCTCGGCCAAGGTGCGGCCCAACGCGAAGGCGGGATCGTAGGGGAGGAGGGTGCAGGCGAGCACGACGGGATGGTCGGCGCCTTTGCGTTTCACCACCATCCGGGCCGAGGCGCACATCACGTCGTCGGGCGATTTGTGCAGAATGTCCCAACATGCGGTGGTGATTTCCGGCACGTCGTGCACCGGGTCCATTTCGGGAAACAGCATCAGACGAACCGGATCGCTGGCATCGATCGCGATGTCGTTTCGGCCGAACAGGCTTGCGTAGCCGGCGCGCAGCCGGTCTTCGGGTTCGGCGGTGAAACGCCGGCCGGCGACATCGGTGGCAAATCCGTTGCGGGCCAGCCAGATCAGCCCGTCCATCGTCGGATCCCAGGTGCCCGGGCCGCGTTCGCGTTCGTGCAAGTCCCGGTCATAGTGATCCAGCGAGACCCTGATCGTCAGGCGGTTCCCATGGGCTTCCCGCAACGCCAGCAAATCCGGTCGCAACCGCCGCATCGGCGCCATCGCGTTGGTCAGAACCAAGGCGTGCAGCCCTTGCGACAGCACATCCCGGAGCATCGCGATGATGTCCGGGTTCATGAACGGCTCCCCCCCGGTGAAGCCGATCAGGCGTGTCGGCAGCGAGTCCCGAGCGATCTCGTCCAAATAACCCCGCATCTCCGCCAGGGTCAGATAGGACAGGCGATCGTTGCGCGGCGATGATTCGATATAGCAATTGGCACAGGTCAGGTTGCACAAGGTGCCGGTATTGAACCACAGGGTATTCAGCGACCGCAGCGCGACCGACGCACGCGGCTGCCCCGTCGCGGTGACCGCCGGGTCGCGGAATTTCGCGGGGTTAAGGCGTTGAGCGATCGGCGTGATCTGGTCCATGAGATCCCCAAGGCGGCCGACGCGGCTTTGACAGCATGACCATACCCGCGCCGTTATGTCGTGCAAATTATGATCAGCCGACGGGCTGCCGCAAGCCTCGGACCGTGACATGATGTCCATGGATCACGAATGGAGAACGAACATGGCCGGAGCACTCGATCATCTGCTGGTGTTGGACCTGACCAGCCATCTGTCCGGTCCGTATTGCGCCATGATGCTGGCCGACCACGGCGCGGAGGTGATCAAGATCGAGCCGCCGACAGGCGACTCCGCGCGGGCCATGCCGCCCTTCGTCAACGGCGAAAGCGCCCCGTTCATGACCTGGAACCGCAACAAGCGCTCGGTCGTGATGGATCTGAAGCAGCCGGCCGACAAGGCGGCACTGTTCGAACTGATCGATCGCGCCGATGTGCTGATCGAGAACTATCGCCCCGGCGTGCTGGGTCGTCTGGGGTTCGGCTGGGACGTGCTGCATGCGCGCAATCCGCGGCTGATCCTGGCGTCGATTTCCGGCTTCGGGCAGACCGGGCCTTACAGTTCGCGTGGCGGCTTCGACCTGATCACGCAGGCCATGTCGGGCCTCATGAGCACCAACGGTCCCGCCGATGGCGACCCGTTCCGACTGCCGATCGCGATTTCGGATGTGACCGCCGGCATGTTCCTGGCGTTCGGCGTGCTGGCGGCGATCGAGGCGCGCCACCGCACCGGCGTCGGGCAGTATGTGGAGACGTCACTGCTGGAGGCGGCAACCTCGCTCGCGGTCTACGAATCAGCGCATTATTTCGCCACCGGCACCCGGCCGGCGCGGATCGGACAGGCACATCGCGGATCGTCGCCATATCAGTGTTTCGCGACCGCCGACGGGCACATCACGGTGGGCGCGTCGCAGCAGAAATTCTTCGCGCAATTGTGCAATATCGTGGGCCTGCCAGAGCTTGTGGCGGACCCCCGTTTTGCCTCGGTGGCGCAACGCGTGGCCCATAACGACGTGTTGGTTGCGATGCTGGCGGAACCGCTGAGCCACCAACCATCCGCGCACTGGCTAGCAGCATTGGAAGCGGTCGGCATCCCGGCCGGCCCGGTGCTGCATTACGACCAGGTGTTCACCGACCCGCATATTCTGGCACGCGACATGGTCGCACGGACCCACCACCCCAAGACCGGCGACTTCCATACGCTCGGCGTCACCGTCAAACTATCCGATACGCCCGGATCGGTGCGCCTGCCGGCACCGCGTCTCGGGGAGCATACGGCCGAAATCCTGGGAACCAAAAAAACGGCGGAGTAATGCCAACCGGGGGAAACAGTGACCCACCGGACAGCAACTCCGTCATGGCGGCCCCACGGGTCAAGCCCGAGGGCAGGCTCCGGGCCGCCATCCACGACTTTTGTGGTTGCAGCTTGGGAAAGTCGTGGGTGCCGGCCTGCGCCGGCATGACGGGGTTGCGCGGACAAGAGAGTGAATCATTCGGCCAGTTGGTCTAATTCCAACCGGCCCAACCACCGACCTATGGGTGGAAGCTGTCATCGCGAGCGCAGCGAAGCAATCCAGGGGCCTGGCACTATCGGTCCTGTTGTTGCCCTGGATTGCTTCGCTACGCTCGCAATGACAGCGTCCGTTGTCGCCATGGGTCACTGGTTCGGTCGGTTGGTATAGGACCCGCGCCCAATGCAACCACTGGACCGGCCACCGCACCGACCACTGGGGCGATCATCGGGACGACCACTGGGGCGACCACTGGGGCGTGATCGCGGCTCGGCCCGGACTCCGGTGTCCTGGGCCGGATCACTCAACCTCGTAACGGTTGACCCGGGGCCGAACACTGGCCCATAGGACGCGTCATGGCACTATTGGACCGCCTGACTTGATCGACGCCGCCACAGGACCGGAATTGGCCACCAATCTGGATCTGCACGTCGCGCGACAGGTCCCCAAGCCGGATGCGGCCGAGCGGGTTGGGTCGCGCGCGATTGGGGCCGGTCCGATGGGCATCGCCCCCACCTCCTCCACCATGCGGATCGCCATCGGTGATGGGCTGGGCGTGGCCCGGCCGATCACCGCGGTATTCGGGGCGGATGTCGCGTCCCGCCCGATGGGTATCCCGCCTGTTGCCGATCTGCTGCGCGTCGGCCTGGTATGACCGTGCGACCCGCGGAAGTCCCATCCGAATCCGCCCGCAATCGTGGCCGCCTGTATGCCGCCGCCGAGTCCAGGCTACGCGGCGCTCGGGTGCCGCCGAACCAGGTGCGCCGGCGGATTATGATCACCCTCGGCAAGTGGCTGCTGCCGCTCTGCGCGGTGACGCTGCTGACGATGATCGTGGTGTGGCCGGAATTGGATCGGGCGACCGAAAAGGCACGTCTGGCCATCCGCCGTGTCGCCGCCAATGTCGAAGGCGGACAATTGGTCGATGCGCGCTATAATGGTCTTGATGAAAAAGGCCGTCCCTACACGGTCACCGCCGCCGTCGCCCGCCAGGTCAACCCGGAACGAATCGACCTGACGGCGCCGAATGCGGACATGACCCTGCAAAACGGGACCTGGCTGTCGCTGAAATCCATGCTGGGCACGTATATGCAGAAGTTGAACCAGCTCGATCTGTGGCAGGATGTTGTGCTGTATCGCGACGATGGCACGACCTTGACGACATCCAGTGCCTCGATCGACGTCAAGGCCGGCGCGGCGGCGGGGTCGGAGCCGGTGCATGTCGAAGGACCCTGGGGCACGCTGGATGCACAAGGATTTACCGTGATCGAACAAGGCGCCGCGATCCAATTCATCGGCCCTGCCCATGCGGTGCTGAACGGAGCCGAACCGTGATCGGACATCTCGCCGCCCGGTTGGCCCGCGCCCTGGTGACCCGTCCCCTGATGTCCCGTTCCCTGGTGCCCCTTCCCCTGGCGCTGGTGCCCGCCATGATCCTCGCGTTGGCGCCGGTCACGGCCCACGCCCAGGCCCTGGACCTCTCGCGCGGCGGGCCGATCGCCATCACCGCCGAAGACGGAATCGAATGGCGGCAGGTCGAACAACAGGTCATCGCCCGCGGCAACGCCCGCGCGGTGCGACAGAACGTGACCGTCACCGCCGACCGGCTGATCGCCTGGTACCGCAAGAAGGGCACCACGGGTGCGCCCCCCCCTGGAACCTCCTCTGGTCCGCAGGCCGGCGTCAAACCGCCGATCGGCGTCGACGCCGACTCGTCGGGCAACGAGGTCTATCGCTTCCAGGCCGAGGGTAACGTGTTGATCTTCACCGAGACCGATCAAGCCTATGGCGACAAGGCGACCTACGATATCGACCAGGCGGTGATGGTCATGACCGGGCGCGACCTGAAGCTGATCACCCAGAACGAGGTCCTGACCGCGCGCGACTCCCTGGAGTACTGGGCACAGAAGCGCATGGCCGTGGCGCGCGGCAATGCGGTCGTGGTGACGAACGACGCCAAGCGCCTCGCCGCCGACACTTTGGTTGCCTATACCAGCGAAGCGCCCCCAGCATCCGGGGCGCCATCCGGGGTCACACCCGGGCCGGGGCCCGCCGCCACGCCGAAACCGGCGGGCGCGCGCCCGACAGAGCCGTCCGCCGCCCAATCCGGCAAGCTGGAAAAGATGGAGGCGTTCGGCAACGTCTCGATCCGCACCCCCACCGATTTCGTCACCGGCGACCGGGGCGTCTACGTGCCTGATATCGGCATCGCTCGGCTTGGCGGGCAGGTGCGCATCACCAGGGGGGAGACCCAGTTGAACGGATCGGGCGCGGACGTGAACATGAAGACCGGCGTGGCCCGACTGACCTCGGATCGTGGCACCCGCGTGCAGGGCCTCGTCGTGCCCGGCGACCAGTCGTCCCAGGGTCTTCCGCTCGACGCCCCGCCGGCCGCTCGCCCGGGATCGAAGCGTTGACCCGCATGCCCGAGCCGAGGCTGCCCGCGTCGCGGCTGACCGCGCCCGGGGACGTTCGGCTCGGTGCGCCCCAAGGTGCGCCCCAGGGTTCTCCCCAGGGTGCGCCCCAAGGTGCGCTCCAGGGTGCGCGCCTGGGTGCGCCGACCGAGCCGCGCCTGACGCCACAGCCGCTGAAAGTGGTACCGAGCGGCGGCGGCCTGGTGGCGCGGGGTGTGGGCAAGACCTATAAGCGGCGCCCGGTGGTGCGAAATGTATCGATCACCCTGCGCAGGGGGGAGGCGGTCGGCCTGCTGGGACCCAACGGCGCCGGCAAGACCACCACGTTCTATATGATCGTTGGGCTGGTGCGCCCGGACACCGGATCGATCATCCTGGACGGCACCGACATCACCACCTTGCCCATGTATCGGCGCGCCCGCCTGGGCATCGGCTATCTGCCTCAGGAAGCCAGCGTGTTTCGCGGCCTGAATGTCGAGCAGAACATCATGGCCGTGCTGGAAGTCGTCGAACCCGACGCCGACACGCGGCATCTGATGCTGGACGAATTGCTGGCGGAATTCGGCATCGGGCATCTGCGCCGCACGCCGGCCCTGGCTCTGTCGGGCGGGGAGCGTCGGCGCGTGGAAATCGCCCGCGCCCTGGCGTCGCAGCCGTCCTACATCCTGCTGGATGAGCCGCTGGCCGGCATCGACCCCATCGCGGTGGGAGAAATCCGCGACCTGGTCCGCCATCTGAAGGATCGCGGGATCGGGGTGCTGATCACCGACCACAATGTCCGCGAGACCTTGGAGATCATCGACCGCGCCTACATCATGCACGATGGCCAGGTACTGATGGAGGGTGCACCCGACGAGGTCGTCGCCCATGAGGACGTGCGCCGCGTCTATCTGGGAGAGCGGTTCAGCCTGTAGGCGCCTTATGGCCAAACGCCGTCACCATTGACCATAGGCGTCACTTCATCGTGTTTGCGGGACTTGATCCTCCAACCCGCCGCCGCGATTGAAGCGCCGGTTGCCGCTTCAAGTCGGCAATGACCAGGCGATATGCCCACGAATACACCTGAAATTGATTAATTTTCAGGCGAAATGCCGAAAGCCACGTGGCGGCACGCTCTCCGATTGGGCAAATGACGGCATACCTGGGTGAACAGCGACATGCATTTTGCGTGCCGTTTTGCCGATTCCCATTGACCCCGGCCTGCCACTCCCCATAATCGCCTGATCATGGCGATAGCCCCACGCCCCCGATGGCAATAGCTCCCCGTCTGGACCTTCGCCAAAGTCAGACCCTGGTCATGACGCCGCAACTGCGTCAGGCGATCAAACTGCTGCAATTCTCCAACCTTGAAGTCGCGTCCTTCGTCGAGGAGGAGTTGGAGCGCAACCCGCTGCTGGAGCGTGACGACAGTCCCGATCCGCCGGTTGGGGAGCGGGCCGCCCTGGATCAGGCCAATCCACGCACCGATGTGGTGCCGGAAGCGGATGCGGCGGTGCGCACCGACATCCTGGCCACCGAGGCCGCCGCGCCGCTTGATACCGACTTTTCCGAAACCTACGATCCCGGCGGCCCGGGCGATGGCGTCGCCATGGGCGGCGCCATCGACGGGCGCGGCGGCAACCAGTCCTTCGACACCGACGACCGGGGGATGGACGATTTCGCCACCGACCGCCCGCCGCTGCGCGATCACCTGGGCGAACAACTGCGGCTGAATTTCGCCGATCCCGTGGATCGGATGATCGGGGCGCACCTGATCGCCCTGCTGTGCCCCGCCGGGCGGCTGACCGCCGATCCCGTGGCGATCGCCCAGGCCATGAACCTGCCGCTGGAACGCATCGAATCCGTCCGCGCGCGCATGATGCGGTTCGATCCGACCGGCCTGTTCGCGCGCGACCTAAGGGAATGCCTCAGCGCGCAGTTGGCCGAGAAAAACCGCCTCGATCCCGCCATGGCCACATTGTTGGACAACCTCGAACTGCTCGGCCGGCGCGAGATGAAGCGGCTGATGGCGCTGTGCGGCGTCGATGCCGAAGACCTGACCGACATGATCGCCGAGATCAAGGCGTTGGATCCGAAGCCGGCCGCCAACTACGACAGCGTCATGGTGCCGGTGGTGGTGCCCGACCTGCTGATGCGCCAGGGGCCGGACGATACCTGGATCATCGAACTGAATCCCGAAACCATGCCGCGGGTTCTGGTCAATGAACGCTTCTATGCGCGCGTCGCCCCGAAAGCCGCCAAGGAGGAACGGGTCTTCCTGACCGAGCGTCTGGCGACCGCCAACTGGCTGGTGCGGTCCCTGCAACAGCGCGCTCAGACCATCCTGCGCGTCGCCGCGGAAGTGGTGCGACAGCAGGACGGCTTCCTGCGCCACGGCGTTGCCCATCTGCGCCCGCTGATCCTGCGCGACATCGCGGAAGTCCTGGAACTGCACGAAAGCACCATCAGCCGCGTCACCGCCAACAAATACATGGCCACCCCACGCGGCATGTTCGAGCTGAAATATTTTTTCACCACCGCCATCCAGTCCAGCCATGGCGGGGAAACCCATAGCGCGGAGGCCGTCCGCCACCGGATTCGCGTCCTGATCGACGCCGAGGCGCCCGGGGCCATCCTGTCAGATGACACGATCGTGGCGATGCTGCGGGACGAAGGCGTGGACATTGCGCGCCGAACAGTGGCCAAATACCGGGAGGCGCTGCGCATCCCCAGCTCCGTGCAGCGCCGGCGGGAAAAAGCGTCCGCGGGATAAGTCCCACGGCTACCCGCTGATCTCGGAGACGGGGGAGGCACAAATGCAGATCACGGTTTCCGGCAAGCAGGTGGACCTTTCAGACGCGCTGCGCACCCGGGTTACGACGCATCTGGAGACCATCGCGGGCAAGTATTTTGAGCACGCGCTGGAGGCGCATGTGACGTTCAGCCGAGCGCGCAGCTTTTTTACGTGCGATATCAATGTGCATGCGGGAAGGGGGTTATTGCTGCGGGGTGAGGGCGAGGCCGCCGACGCCAACGGCGCCTTCGACGATGCCGCCGAACATGTCGCCAAGCGGCTGCGGCGCTACCGCCGGCGGGTCAACGACCATGCCCGCGACCTGGCTTCCCGGGAGCGACCCCAGGCGGCTCGCCAGTACGTGCTGCGTCATGCGGACAACGTGGCGGAGGAGGAGAGCAGCGATCAACCCGACGGCGCCTGCACCTATGCGACGGTGATCGCGGAAACGCAGACGGAGATTTCCGTGTTGTCGGTGGGGGAGGCGGTGATGCGGATGGACCTGGCGGATCAGCCGGTGCTGATGTTCCGTAACAGCGCGAGCGGGGAGTTGAACGTGGTCTATCGGCGGTCCGATGGGCATGTGGGGTGGATTGATCCGGGGCAGTAGCAGCGCGGGGCACGGGAATGCGGGGCTTCCGCTCCGGACCCCGACCAGGGCTCTGCCCTGGACCCGCCAAAGGCGCGGCCTTTGGAATGCGATCTGTTGGAGTTTTGAGAGAGGCCAACCCGGACCGGGAAACGTCCGGGTTGGCCCCTCTCAAAACTCCAACTAAATGGTTCCAAGGGCTGTGCCCTTGGTGGGGTCCAGGGGCAACGCCCCTGGTCGGGGTCCGGGGCGGAAGCCCCGCCCTTGATGCCCCTCGAAACGACGACAGGAGAGGAACGCACCATGCGCGAGATCGGACATTTCATCGGCGGGCAGCTTGTCGCCGGCACCAGCGGCCAGTTCGGCGACATCTACAACCCGGCCTCCGGCGAGATCACCGCGCGGGTCAGCCTGGCCAACGCCGCCGAAGTCGATAAGGTCGTGGCCACCGCCGCCGCCGCCTGGCCGGCCTGGGCCAACACGCCCCCGCTGCGGCGCGCCCGGGTGATGTTCGCGCTGCGGGAACTGCTGGACCGGGACCGCCGCGAAATCTCCGCCATCATCACCGCCGAGCACGGCAAGGTGCTGTCGGACGCGGACGGCGAGGTGCAGCGCGGGTTGGAAGTCGTGGAATTCGCCGCCGGCATTCCGCATCTGCTCAAGGGCGAATACACCGATATGGTCGGCACCGGGATCGACGCCTGGTCGATGCGCCAACCCTTGGGCGTGGTTGCTGGCATCACGCCGTTCAATTTCCCGCTGATGGTGCCGCTGTGGATGATCCCGGTCGC
>CAMBXJ010000095.1 GCA_945871455.1 Asaia bogorensis | reverse complement strand
TGGGACGATTGGCGAGTGCGGGCGCAACTGCCGATCGCGGCGGAGTAGGGGGCGTGCTGATCGTCGCGCCCTCGGCCCGGATTTCCCGGCTGGCCGACATTGAAGAATCTGTGCGCGGGTCTCGCATCGTCATCGAGGACGATGTGGTGATCGACTCCTTCGTGAAGTTCAAACCGGCGGGGGGTGGTGGCGATGTGGTGATTGGGCGCGGGACGGTCATCAACTCGGGCTGCGTGTTCTATACGGGGCATGGCATTCGTATCGGCGCGCATGTGTTGATCGCCGCGAATTGCACGTTCGCCGCGACCAACCACGCATTTGCCGATCCGGACCGGTTGATCCGCTCGCAGGGGTTTCAGCCCAGTCGGGGGGGGATTGTGATCGGCGACGACGTTTGGATCGGCGCCAATACGGTTCTGGTGGATGGCGCCGATGTCGGCACCGGCAGCGTGATTGGCGCGGCTTCGTTGGTGAGAGCGGCATTGCCGGCATACTGCATCGCGGTGGGTGCGCCGGCGCGGGTGCGGGGGTGGCGTGGGCGTCGGGTGGCTCGACCCGATGCGGCGGACTGAGGCGACCGTGGAGACTGGGCTTTTCACCGTCCTGGGCGCCGGCGGCACGATAGGGCAGGCTCTTACCGAGCATCTGCGCGTTCGGCAGCACACCGTGCAGGCGGTCGGGCGGTCGGACCTGCCAGATTTCCTGGCATCCGGGCGGCCCGCCGGGCACGTGATCGACTGCATCGGCCTGACCGGCGATTTCCGCTCTCGCCCGCTCGACACGACGGATGCCCATGTCAGTGTCACCGCGCGTTGCCTGGCTGGACTGACCTACGATTCGTTTCTGTTTCTGTCTTCCACCCGTGTCTATGCAAACGGTGTGACGACCCATGAGGACACGGCGCTGACATGCCGGCCTGCTGACCCGTCCGACCTTTACAATCTGTCCAAACTGACCGGTGAAGCCCTGTGCCTGACCGACAGGCGACCGACCACACGAGTGGTCCGGTTGTCGAATGTCTATGCGACCGATCCTGGGCCGGACACATTTCTGGGGCAGGTGCTGGCGGAAGGACGCGCCACGGGACGGGTCCTGCTGCATCAGGCGGCGGAATCCGAAAAGGACTATGTCAGCCTGGACGATGTCGTCCACTTGTTGCCCGCCATCGCGCAGCACGGGCGACATCGCATCTATAATCTGGCCGCCGGCACCAACGTCTCGCACCGACAGATCGCCGATGCACTGCGGGACCGGTTCGGCTGGGAAATCGCCTTCGCGCCGGGCGCGCCGGCGGTCCGATTCCCGCGCATGGAAATCACGCGGTTGAATGCGGAATTCCCGCCGCCGTTAACAAATCTTTTAGAACATCTGGCCACACTGCCTCTCGGACAGGAGGCCCCATGCTCACGATCGACGAGGCAGGCGGTCGCGTCATTCTGCAGCGAGCCGATGGCACGCGCGCGGAACACGCACTCGACACGCCGGATGCATTCGAAGCCGTCTCAGCCGCCTGGCTGCGGTGCGGCTGGGACGTAAAATACGTCTACGGGTTTAGCTGGATGGGACGTCCCATCATTCAGTTACCGGAAGATATGATCAGGATCCAGGAGGTGATCTGGCGGCTGCGCCCGGATGTGGTGATAGAAACCGGCGTTGCCCATGGCGGATCCCTGGTCTTCTATGCCGGGATTTTCGCCGCGATGGGAAAGGGCAGGGTGATCGGCGTCGATATCGAAATCCGCCCGCATAACCGGGTGGAGATCGAGGCGCATCCGATGGCGCCCCGCATCATGCTGGTCGAAGGCAGTTCCATCGCACCCGCGACGGTCGAAACCGTCCGTTCCGAGATCAAACCGGACGAGACCGTCCTGGTCATCCTGGACAGCAATCACAGCCAGGCCCATGTGGAAGCCGAACTGGAGCATTACGCGCCACTGGTCAGCCCAGGGTCCTATATCGTCGCCTGCGACGGGATCATGGCGCAGGTCGCCGGCGCCCCACGCACCGGTGCCGACTGGAACTGGAACAATCCGCTGTCGGCGATCGACACGTTCCTGGCGCGTCATCCCGAATTCACTGCGGACGAACCGGCGTTTCCATTCAATGAAGGCAAGGTCCGCCATCGCGTGACCTATTGGCCTCGATGCTACCTCAGGCGGCTCCCATGAAGGCCGTCATCCTTGCCGGTGGGCTCGGCACACGCATCTCCGAGGAATCCCATCTACGGCCGAAGCCGATGATTGAAATCGGCGGGCGGCCTATTCTTTGGCACATCATGAACATCTACACGGTGCATGGCGTCACCGATTTCGTGATCTGCCTTGGCTATCGCGGCCACATGATCAAGGAGTATTTCGCGAACTACATGCTCTATGCGTCGGACGTCACCGTCGATGCGCGCACCGGAGAAACCACCTACCACCAGAACTACGCCGAACCGTGGCGCGTGACGTTGGTGGATACGGGTGCATCCACGATGACAGGTGGTCGCCTGCGCCGCGTCGCCCGGTATCTGGACAGCGACGAAGCTTTTTGCATGACCTATGGCGATGGCGTCGCCGATGTCGACGTCTCCAGCCTGATCGACTTTCACCACCGGCACGGACGCCTGGCGACGATCACCGCCGTCACCCCGCCAGGCCGCTACGGCGCCCTGAAGATCGCCGAAAACGACGACGTGCTGGAATTCGTCGAAAAGCCCCCGGGCGACAACGCGGTGGTGAATGGCGGATTCTTCGTGCTGAACCCCGCCGTCATCGACCGGATCGACGACGACGACACGCCGTGGGAGACCGCGCCGCTGGAAGGCCTGGCTCGCGACGGCGAACTGCGCGCGTTCCGCCACCCCGGTTTCTGGCAGCCCATGGACACTCTGCGCGACAAGACCGCGTTGGAAGCGATGTGGTCAGCCGGTGCGGCACCCTGGAAAATCTGGAAGGATTGACCCGGATGCAGGCGTCGCTTCCCGATCCCGACTTTTGGCGCGGTCGCCGCGTCCTGCTGACCGGGCATACCGGTTTCAAAGGCGCCTGGACCGCGCTCTGGCTGCATCGGATGGGCGCAGATGTGGCCGGCATCGCCCTGCCCCCCGACCAACCCAGCCTGTTCGGTCTGCTGGGGCTGGATCGGCTGATGGCATCGACCTTCGTCGATCTGCGCGACCGCTCCGCGCTGGCCGATGCGATCAAGGTGGCCGACCCGGAGATCGTTTTGCACATGGCGGCGCAGCCCTTGGTCCGGCAGTCCTTTGCCGACCCAGTCGAGACCTTCGCCGTCAACGTGCTCGGCACGGTCCATGTGCTGGATGCACTGCGCGACGTTCCAGGTCTGACCGCCGTCCTGGTTATCACGACGGACAAGGTCTACCACAACAACGAAAGCGGGCATGCCCACCGGGAGAACGACCGGCTGGGCGGTCGCGACCCTTACGCGGCATCCAAGGCCGCGTGCGAAATCGTGACCGCGTCCATGGCCCATGGTTTCCTGGCGCCAAACGGAGTGACGGTCGCCACCGCGCGCGCCGGCAACGTGATCGGCGGGGGCGATTTTGCCGCCGATCGGCTGATCCCGGATGTCGTACGCTCCGCCCGGTCCGGTCAACGGCCGATCCTGCGCAATCCGGACGCGACCCGTCCCTGGCAGCACGTGCTGGACTGCGTCAGCGGCTATCTGATGTACGTGGCGGCGCTGGCGTCTGGTCGAACCCTGCCACCGGCCTTGAATTTCGGCCCCGGCGACGGTCCGCGGGCCTCGGTGGGCCGGGTCGCGGATGCCATGCTCGCGGCCCTGGATGCGCCGACCTGTTGGACCCATGCGGCCGATGAGCGAATGCCGGAAACCCAGGCATTGGCGCTGGAGTCCCACCTGGCCCGCCACACACTCGGCTGGGCCGACCGATTGCGCGGCCACGCCATGATCGATGCCACCGCATCCTGGTACCGCGCCTGGGCGCTCGGCCAGGACATGGCGGCTTTCACCCATGCTCAAATCACCGAATATGAGGCGCTGTCATGATCGCTCATTCCTGTCGCCTTTGCGGCGCACCCCTTACCCGCAGTCTGGTCGATCTGGGCGAAACCCCGTTGGCCAATGCCTATCCCACGCGGGAACAGGCCGAGCATGGGAAGGATCGGTGCTATCCGTTGCATGCGAAGGTTTGTGATGCGTGCCTGCTGGTGCAGGTCGATGAGGTCGTGTCGCCCGATGCGATCTTCAGCGACTATGCCTATTTCTCATCCTATTCCACCAGTTGGGTGGAACACGCGCGTCACTACGCGGATGCCATGATACAGCGGTTCGGCCTTGGGCCGAATTCACTGGTGATGGAGGTTGCATCAAACGACGGCTACCTGCTGCGGCATTTCCAGGCAGCGGGGATCCCGGTTCTGGGGATCGAGCCCGCCGCGAATGTCGCCGCCAGTGCCAGGGCCATCGGCATCCCGACGGAGGTGACGTTCTTCAGTGTCGATACCGCCATGCAGATCGCGACCGCGCATGGCAGCGCCGACCTTGTGGCCGCCAACAACGTGCTGGCCCATGTTCCGGACATTTTCAGCTTCGTCGCCGGATTTGCCGCCGTGCTGCGCCCGAACGGTGTCGTGACCTTCGAGTTTCCCCATCTGCTGAACCTGATCGAGCAGGTGCAGTTCGATACGATCTATCATGAACACTACTCCTACCTGTCGCTGCTGGTGGTGGAGCGGGTGCTGCGCTCGACCGGTTTGCGGGCGTTCGATGTGGACCGCATTCCGACGCATGGCGGATCGTTGCGGGTTTATGCTTGTCACGCGCGCGGGCCGCATTCCACGCATTCTCGGTTGCGGGCCTTGCGGGTGACTGAGGCCAATGCCGGTCTGGATCGCGCGCATGCCTATGACGATTTTGGACCCAAGGTCGCTGCCGTGCAGGCGGGGTTTCGGGATTTCGTCGCGCATCGGAAAGCCGCCGGGCGGCGGGTCGCGGCGTACGGGGCAGCGGCGAAGGGCAATACATTCCTGAACAGTTGTGGGATCACCGACCGCGACATCATCTGCGTGGCGGACCGCAATCCCGCGAAGCAGGGGCGATTGCTGCCGGGCAGTCACGTCCCGATCGTTCCTCCGGAAGCACTGGCCGACAGCGGCGCGGACGATCTGATCATCCTGCCCTGGAATATTGCGCCGGAAATCGCCGGTCAGCTTTCCGGCCTGCGCAAGACGGGCACGCAATTCTGGACGGCGTGCCCGACGATGCAGCGGGTGTAGTGGTCCGGTCGATGCTGTGGGGCGCCCCAACGGATGCGATCAGGGCTTTCGGTTTCCCCCGAGGGGGCGTGCGCTTCAACGCCCGCCGCTACAAGGTCCGCAGCACCGCGCAAACATGCTCCACCTGCGCGTCGGTCAGTTCGGGGAACAGCGGCAGGCTCAGCACTTCGGTTGCCGCGCGTTCGGTGTGCGTGCAGCCCGATGGTCCCATCGCAACCCGGCCGCGATAGGCGGGTTGCAGATGGACGGGCATCGGGTAGTGGATGCCGGTCGCGACACCGGCGGCCCGCAGGCGGGCCTGCATCGCATCCCGTTCCGGCGCGCGCACGACGTAAAGATGGAAGACATGTTCGGCGTCCGGCCGACGAGCGGGCGGGGTCAGCCCGGTTCCCGCCAAGGCCGAGTCATAAGCCGCCGCGATCGTCTGGCGGCGGGCGTTGCCGGCGTCCAGATGCGCCAGTTTCACCCGCAGGATCGCCGCCTGTAGCTCATCCAACCGGCTGTTCACGCCGACGGTGTCGCTGATGTAATGCTTGTGCCAACCGTATTGACGAAGCGCGCCGATTTCGACGGCATCGTTTGGGGCCCGCGTGACAACCGCGCCTCCATCGCCCAGCGCGCCCAGATTCTTGGTCGGATAGAAGCTGAAGGTGGCCGCATCGCCGAAGGTGCCGACCCGTTGGCCATGCAGCCTGGCGCCGTGAGCCTGGGCACAATCTTCCACCAAAGCGGCACCGTGACGTTGGCAGGCGGCGATGATCGGGTCCAGATCGGCGGCCTGACCATACAGATGCACCGGCAGCACCGCCCTGATCGGCGGCAGGCCCGGCGGTGGTTGGTCCAGCACCCGCGCCAGTTCCGACGCGTCCATGGTGTAGTAAAGCGGATCGATGTCGATCAGCACCGGCGTCGCGCCCACCATTTCGATCGCCGCGACGGTCGCCACCGCGGTGTGGGACACGGTCGCCACCGCTGATCCCGGTCCTATGCCCAGGCCGCGCAGAGCCAGGGCGATCGCGTCGGTGCCATTGCCGCAGCCGACGGCGGAACCGGCACCCAGCCAGGCCGCGAATTCGGCTTCAAAGGCACGGACCTCCTGCCCCAGAATATACCAGCCGGAGGACAACGACCGCGCGACGGCGGCATCGATCTCGGCCTTCAGGGCCTGATAGCCGGCGCCCGGATTGGCCTGGGGCACCATTGCCGTTCCGCTCATGTGTGCTGTGTCCATTCAGAGATAATCGGCCAGACGGGGGCGGTACCAGGCCAGGGTCCGGTCGATGCCTTCTTCCAGACCGACCGTCGGCGCCCAGCCGGACGCCGAACGGAATGCGCTGTCGTCGGCGTGGTAGCTGCCGATGTCGATACTGGCGCGGTCGGCCGGGAATTCCCGTGTGGTGTAGGTCGCGGTCGGGCCGGCCAAGCGGACCATCATGTCGGCCAGTTCGGTCAGGGACGCGGGCGGCGCGCCGCCGATATTGTAGATATTGCCATGGCATGCCTGGTTTTCGGCGGACCGGATGAAGGCTTCCGTCACGTCATCCACATAGGTCATGTCGCGCAACTGAGAACCACCCCAGACCTCAAACGGACGGTCTTCCAGCACGCAGCGGATCCAGATGCCCAGGAAGGTCTGGCGCGCGTCGCGGATGCGCAGCCGCGGGCCGTAGCAATTGGTCAGTCTCAACGATACCACCGGGCGGCCACGCACGCGGTTTTCCAGCATCCAGTATTGCTCGCCGGCGAATTTCGACACGCCATTGGCATCGGGCGGCGCCACCGGCTGCGATTCATCCACCGGCAGCTTGCGGGCCCGCCCATAGAATTGCCGGGTCGAGGCGTGGACCACGATCGCGTCCGCGGCGGCTTCCCGCGCGGCCTGGATCAGGCGCACCTGGGCCACCGCGTTGACCGCGATATCGGCCAGCGGATCGGCCTGCCCACCCATATGGCTGGTCTGGGCGGCCAGGTTGAAGATGGCGTGGGCACCTTCGCACAACGGCCGCAGGTCGATTTCGCGGATATCGCCCCGCACCAACTCCACGCCCGACCCATCCAGGTTGCGCGGATTGGCGCCGCCACCGAACAGGAACCCGTCCAGCGCGATCACTTTGGCACCGCGTTGCGCCAGCGTATGACACAGATTGGCGCCCAGAAACCCGGCCCCGCCGGTTACCAGCACCCTGCGACCTGTCCAGTCCATGGCCTCTCCTTTTTCTGTGCCGATATTTAAGACCGAATGAAGGCGGGACTATGCTGGATCGTTGGGCGAATTAAGGCGACGCCCGCGCGGTTCGTGGATCTGGCTGTCGGGCCCGGCGTTGCGCATGATCTCACTAAAGCCGAACAGAAGCATCAGGATTCCGCACACGATTTCCATGCCGGTCAGCACCCGGATCAACAAGGTTGCGGGCGACAGATCGCCGAAGCCGACCGTCGCGATGGTTACCACGCTGTAATACAACGCGTCGACGAAGCGGACCCGATACGGTTCGCCATGCAGGGCGAATTGCGGCTCCAGCGTAGTCAGGTCGGCGATGCGGTACAGGCACGCGAACACCACGATCAGCAGACCATAAAAGGTCAGGAATGCCAGCATCGGCACCAGCAGCCGATCCAACCGGGTAGCGACGGATTCGAAGACGATGGAGACATCGACGACGACCAGGACGACATCGTGCACCGCGATGGTGACGAAGAACGTAACCAGCACCATGGCAGCGAACAGGGCCAATCCCTGGGCCTGCGGTGACAGATTCTGCTCCGGCAAGGCGAAGGACGCCGCCCCGACGGCCATGGTCGCAAACAGCCAGCGGCTGAACGCCGGCAGTCGCTCCAATTCCCGCAACTGACGCGCGCGGATCAGCCGATACAGCGATCGGCGTCGCACGAAGCAAATCGCCAGGAAGCCAAACACCGGCAAGGCGAGTGACGCCAGCATAAAGAGCCGGGGAGCGTCTGGGAAATTGGCGGCGCGGAAGAATTCAAACATGCAGGCGTAAATCGCCAGGAAATTGGCGAGGGCCATGCCGAAATGGGCACCGCCTGGAAACAACAGATAAAAGAAGCCGAACCCGACGGTCGATACGGAAATCGAGACCACCGTGACAACCCAGTCCGCCCCGGTCGCGACCGCGACCAGGCCGACCAGGCTAACCGTGAAGACGATCGAGGTCAGCCAATGGACGTCCAACGCCGCCCGACGGCTGCGAAGGCGGTTCCAGGTGGAAACCCGCATTGTCAGCGGTTGTTTCACGGCAGAGCGGCGATTCCGGTGATTTCGACCCGCCAGCGCGGATCGACAAGTTTCGCCTCCACGGTGGCGCGGGCGGGCGGATTGGACTGATCCAACCAGGCGTCCCAGGCCGCGTTCATCCCGCCAACGTCGCGAATATCGGCCACGAAGACCTGACAGGAGATCAGGCGGGACTTGTCGGTGCCGGCTTCGGCCAGCAGCGCGTCGATCTGGCGCAGGATGTCGGCGGTCTGTCCCTCGGCATCCAGGCTTGGGTCGTCGGCGACCTGTCCCGCCAGATAAACCAGCTTGCCGTGCACGACGGCACCGGAAAGGCGCCCTTCCGGCTGCAATCTGCGAATGCTCATGTCGCCCCCTTTTTGCTAGGGCCCCAGCTTACGCGATTTGCCGTCCGTCGCGTAGCAGGCTTGCGTGCGGGCCTAGCAAAAGGCCGACGGCCCAGAGCGCCCCCGCGGTCAGCACGATCGCCGGGCCGGCCGGGACGTCCAGGTTGAACGACACGATCAACCCGCCGATCGACGACAGAATGGCGATCAGCACTGCAATACCGACCTGTCCGGAGAGTGAATTGGACCAATGGCGGGCGGCGATCGCCGGCAACATCATGAGTCCAACCGCCATCAATGTGCCCAAGGCGACGAAACCGGACACCACGCACATCACGACCAGGGCCAGGAACGACAAATGCCAGACCGCGCCGTGGCCTCCGGTCGCCGCCATGAAGCTGGGGTCCAGACTTTCGAGTATCAACGGCCGCCAGATGACGGCCAGGCCGAATACCGTCACGGTTGCGACCCCCGCCATGCCGAACAGCGCCGTATCGTCGACCGCCAGCACGCTGCCGAACAGCAGATGGGTCAGGTCGATGCCGCGCTGACTGGATACCAATCCCACCCCGGCGGCCAGGGCGATCAGATAGACGCCGGCGAGTTGGCTGTCCTCTCGCCCGCCCGTGCGGCGGGACAGGAACCCGGCGAGCAGCGCAATGGCCAGGCCGGCCAGCACACCGCCAAACCCCATCGCATACACGGACAATCCGCCGACCATGGCCCCGAGTGCGATGCCAGGCAGCACGCCATGTTGCATCACGTCGCTCATGAGGCTCATGCGCCGCAGCACCAGAAACACCCCCAGCGGCGGTGCCGCGACCGACAGAACCAAACACCCCACCAGCGCTCGGCGCATGAACGGCAGGGCGAACGGGTCCAGGATCAGGTCGAGCATGGCAGGCAGCGTCCAGCCGCGATCAGGCGGCGTGCTGGCGCCGCGGCGACCAGGCGGACCGGGATGACAGGCCGGCGCGCTGGCGCTTGGATTCCGCCAATGTCGCCGCCGTGGTGCCCCAGACCGGCCGATCGTCCGACAGCATCAGGGTGCGCGGAAACGCGTCGTGCACCAGATCAAGATCGTGCAGCACGGTCACGATGGTGCGACCTTGCAGATGCCAAGCGCGCAGGATCGCCAGCAGGTCGGTCAGGGTGGCCGGATCGACGGCACTGAACGGTTCGTCCAACAGCAGAACCGGCGCGTCCTGCACGATCAGCCGAGCGAACAGCACGCGTTGGAACTGCCCGGTCGAAAGGGCACCGATCTGGCGCTTGCCGTCATCGTGCAGGCCAACGGCGACCAACGCCTGGTCCGCTTCGTCCAATTGGGCCGGCCCAATGGCGCGGAACGGCCCCAGGCGAGCGGCCGAACCAAGGGCGACGACATCGCGGCAGGTGATGGGGAAGGATCGGTCCATCGTGCTGGCCTGGGGCAGCAGCGCGATGTCGTGGCGTGACAGGCCGCCCAGGCCGATCCGACCCTGCGCCGGCGGGTGCAGACGTGCGAGCGCGCGGAGCAGAGTGGTCTTGCCGGAGCCATTGGGACCGATCAGCGCCGTCAGACTGCCCGGGGAAAACACCCCGGACAGATCGCGGACGATGTCGCGCCGCCCATGCCGCAGGGTAACCTGATCCAATGTGATGGGGGGCGGTTTCATCCCAGGGCCCAGGCGACAGCGGCCCAGATGGCGCAGATCAGCCCCCCCGCCAGGGCGAGCCTGGCACCAAGACCGGCGGTCGGGGCGAGCGGGTCGTTCATGCTATCTTATAACATACCACTGGGCCGCTGGCAAAATCC
>CAMBXJ010000094.1 GCA_945871455.1 Asaia bogorensis | reverse complement strand
GACGAGCTGGTGCCGCTGAACCGCAAATATCCGATCCGCGACCTCATGGCCGCCTGCCGCCGCTATCCGGGCTCCTCTAACGCTCGGCGGATCACGTTCGAATACGTGATGCTGAAGGGTATCAACGATTCGGACGCCGAGGCGCGGGCCTTGGTGCAACTGCTGGCCGGGTTGCCGGCGAAGGTTAATCTGATTCCGTTCAATCCCTGGCCGGGCAGCCAGTATGTCGCGAGCAGCGGGGCGGTGGTGGATCGGTTCGCGAAGATCGTGAACGACGCAGGGTTTTCGGCGCCGGTGCGTACGCCGCGTGGGCGGGATATCCTGGCGGCCTGTGGGCAGTTGCGGACCGACAGCCGGCGGGAACGGCCGGCGTAGGCCGCGGTCTGCCTGCCAACCCAAGCCACGGTCGCAGTGCCCGATCTTGGGCAGGTGACCGGACCCGGATGATCCGGCAAGCTGTCTTTCGCATCGCAACATGGAGACTGAAATGGCGGATCTGGCAGGCAAGGTGGCACTGGTCACGGGCGCGCAACAGGGCATTGGCAAGGCGATCGCGATTGCGTTCGCTCAGGCGGGCGCCGATGTGGCGATCAACTATCTGGACGGGCTGGCGGAGGCTGAGGCCGTGGCTGACGCGGTTCGTGCCGCGGGGCAGCGGGCGGTTCTGGTGCAAGGGGATGTTTCCGCTGCCGGTGCGCCAACGGCGATGGTGCAGGCGACGGTTGCCGCCCTGGGGCGGATCGACATTCTGGTGAACAACGCCGGCGTATTTCCGCGGGTGCCTTTTCTGGACATGACGGAAAAGGACTGGGATTTCGTGCATTCCATCAATCTGAAGGCAAGCTGTTTCTGCGCGCAGGCGGCGGCCCGGGCGATGATCGCGGCGGGACATGGCGGGGCGATCATCAGCCTGGCGTCATCCGCGATCTATGGTGCGGCTCCGAGCGGGGCGCATTACGCGGCCAGCAAGGGGGGCATCGTGTCGTTGACCCGGGCGATGGCGACGGAGTTGGCGCCGGCTCAAATCTGGGTGAATGCGATCGCGCCGGGGCTGACGGATACCGCGCAGCCGCGTTACGGGTTTACCGAGGAAGCGTTGCAGGCGCGGGCGGCGGCGATGCCGATGGGGCGGATGGGGCAGCCTGTGGATATCGCGCATGTCGCGGTATTTCTGGCGTCCGAGAAGGCTTGTTTCATGACCGGACAGACGGTGCATGCGAACGGTGGGTTGTTCATGGCGTCTTGAGTGGTTGGATGACGCTTTATACCAACCGGCCGAAACCCTGACCCATGGGCGTCCCCTTATCGTCATTGCCAGACTTGATTCGGCAATGACGAAGATGGGTGCTCGGTTGTAGCGATTATTTGTGCGTGTCGCCTGACGGGTCGGGTCTACATTTTCCCCATGAGTCAATTGCAACGAGTCAAAATCACCGTGTCGAGGTACTGGCGCCTTTACTTTCGCGCCTTCCGGACACCGGTCGATGGCCGGTGGCTTTGGCGGGGCCGACACCTTGCGCGGACCGCGTCGTTGTCGGTCCTGGGCAAACATGGGAACATGCGCGCCGATTGAACGATGAATGAGAGAACGGTCATGGATGTCGGTTTGCAGATGGTATTCGCCAGCTATGGCTGGACCAATGTCTCGGACGAACAGGTGTGGGATGAGGAACTCCGCCTCGCCAGGCTCGCCGCCGATCTGGGGTTCGACGTGCTGTGGTCGGTGGAGCATCACTTCAACGACTACTCCTTCTGCCCCGACAACCTGCAACTGATGTCCTGGCTCGCCGCCACCTGTCCGAATGTCGATCTGGGCACCGCGGCGGTCATCCTGCCATGGCACGATCCGCTGCGGGTGGCCGAACAGGCCTCCATGCTGGACCTGCTGTCCAAGGGCCGCCTCCGCCTCGGCATGGGACGCGGCCTGGCTCGGCGGGAGTTTGAGGCGTTTCGCGGCACCATGGATGAATCGCGGGAACGCTTCGACGAAGCCGCGCGCATGATCATCGACACCCTGCGCACCGGCTTCATGGAAGGCAACGGCAAGCACTACAAGCAGCCGAGGATCGAAATCCGCCCGCGCCCGACCCGGTCGTTCGAGGGGCGGACCTACGCCGTGGCGTCGTCTGACGATTCTGTCGTGTCCGCGGCGAAGCTGGGTGCGCAGATGGTGATGTTCGCCGACCGGCCGTGGCCGATGCGGATGCCCGCCATCCAGAAGCACCGCGATCTGGTGCGTCAGATGCACGGCAAGGAAGCCGGTCCGCCCCTGCTCGCCGATTTCTGCATCTGCACCCCCACCATGGACGGTGCCGAGGACATGGCGCGCCAGTACATGGGCAAATTCGTGGAGAGCAATTTCTACCACTACGAATTGCTGGGCGACCATTTTGCCAATGTCAAAGGCTACGACGCCTATGCGCAGAAGATCGCGCTGGCGAAGGAAATCGGCATGGACGGCATCGTGTCGGCCTTCATGGAAGCCGCCGTGTGGGGGACGCCCGACCGCATCATGCGCAAGTTCGAGGAGCGTAAGGCCCTGGTCGGCGATTTCGAACTGGCCACGTCATTCCGGTTCGGCGGCACGCCCTATGCGCTCGCCGAGGACGGGTTGAAGCTTTACTGCAAGGAGGTTCTGCCGGTCGTGCAATCCTGGAAGACTGGCCAGACCACGGCGAAAGCAGCGGAGTAGTCCCCATGCCCGACGCGCACGAAGCTCATACGAGGCCGGCTGAACTGGCGAACGGGGTGATCCCGATGCTGGATGTCTCCCGCTATCTGGCGGGCGACCGATCCGAACTGGATCGTCTGGGCCGGGAACTGCGTTATGCGTTCGAGCGTGTCGGGTTCTACTATCTGCGCGGCCACGACGTGCCGCAATCGCTGATCGACGCGATGTTCGCGGAGGCGGAGCGGTTTCACGCGCAACCGCTGGAGCGCAAACTGGCGCTGCGAATCAATGACCACAATATCGGCTACATGCCAATCGGCGGCAGTGTTGCCCGCAGTTCCAAGGTCAACAACAACACCAGGCCGTCCGTGAACGAGGCGTTGTTTTTCCGGCGGGAGAGAGCGGCGGACGATCCGGACGTGATCGCTGGCAAGCGATTCCGTGGGCTGAACCAATGGCCGTCCGATCTGCCGGGCTTCCGGGAAACCGTGCTGGCGTATATGGCGGCGATGGAAAGCCTCGGGCGGCGCATGGTGCCGGTCTACGCCGTGGCGCTGGGGCTGCCGGCGGATTACTTCGACGCGATGTTCGAAAAGCCGAACATGATCCAGCGGCTGACGCATTATCCGCCGAACGACGTCTATGACGACAACGAGTTCTCCATCGCGCCGCACACCGATTCAGGGTTTGCGACATTTCTGGCGCCGTCCGCGGTGCCGGGCCTGTCGATCCGCCTGCCGGACGGGACATGGTTCGACGCCCCGTCGATCCCGGGCGCATTCACCGTCAACGGCGGCGATATCCTGCGGCGGTGGACCAACGACCGGTTCCTGTCGACGCCGCATCGGGTGATCAATGTCTCCGGCCGGCATCGGTATGCGATCCCGTTTTTCTTCGACACGCATCCGGACACCTTGCTGGAATGCCTGCCGAGCTGTCGGTCGGCGGACAATCCGGCGAAATACGATGCGATTACCTATGACGATTATGCGTTGTGGTACGCGACGCGGAACTATGTGCATTTGAACAAAGATGACGGATAGGGGGAAATCGGACGATCGCCACGACCGCGCTATCACGGCGATCTGCGTCAGGCACGCGACACCGTGCCGGCAACCGGCAAGGGCTTGCGTGGCAGGCCGAGCGCGACGATGACCCCGATCAGATTGCCGCATCCGGCGATCAACACCGTCGCGTGATAACCCTGCGTCAGGTCGAACAGATGCCCGGCCAGGATCGGCAGGCTGATCGCCGCGATGCACCACGCGATGTAAATCCGGCCCGCCACCTTCCCATAAGCCGCGGCCGGCCAGTAAGCGGCGATGGCGCCGGCGGTGCAACCGGAGATGAAACCGTATCCCATCCCCACCATTCCCAGCGCCACCGCCGCCACCAGCGGGTTGGGCCAGACCGCCAGGGAAACCGCGCCGACCAGTGCAAAACCCTGGGCAAACGCGGCGACATGGGGGACGGCGAAGCGGTCGGTCAGCCAGCCGCCGCTGACGCGGGCAACCGCGATGGCGCCGGTGATGGCGGTGGTGGACGCGAGGGCCATCGCCATTGTCCCGCCATAGGCCTCGATGATGCCGGCTGCCTGGCTCAGCACGGTCAGCCCGGAGGCGGCGGCCACGAAGAAGACGGTGAACAGCCGCACGAAGATAGCCGTGTGTCCCCCGGTGGCGCCCGACGATGCCGAGGATCGGGGCAGCACGACGCCCGAATGGCGCAGCAGGAAGACGGCTCCGATGCCCGTCAGCACCAGGGTCACGGCCAGCCCGCCCATGGTCCAGCGATAGCCGAATTCCTGATTGGCCCAGCCGAACAGAGGCGCGGCCACCATGGCGCCGGCCGGATACAGCGCGACGATATAGCCGTTCACCAATCCCCGGCGGCGGGTGACCAGCAGGTTCACGCTTTGCTGCGCCACGATATAGGCCGCGCCACCGCCGATTCCGAACAGAATGCCGTAGCCGACCAGCAGCAGGGGCAACCCGTCGGCCAGGCCCGACAACGCGATCCCAACCGCGGCCGCGCCGGAACAGATCGCCGCCAGCCGGGGCGCCGAGGCGACACCGTACGCATAGGGCGCGGCCAGCATGCCCACGGTGAATCCGATCGACGCCAGGCCGAACACCAGGGACAGCGCCGATCGCGCCAGCCCCAGTTCGGTCTCGATCGGTTTGAGGAAGACGCTGAAGGCGTAGATGGAGCCGAGCGGAAGGTTCATGACGGTGACGGCTGCGATGGCCGCCCATGCACGTGTGGTGCGCTCACCGGACATGCGATCGTTTCCCCCGTTCGGCGGGTCGTCCACACGCCCGGCTGCCGAAAGAAGGTTAAAGGGTTTTCCCGGTGGCAGGAACGACCGACGGCGTGCGGCAGCGGGATGCAGGACAGCGCCCGGCGCGCTTCTCCTCCGCACCCGGGGGCATGTCGGCACCCGGGGGCACGCCGGCACCAGGGCGTTCATCGCGAGGGACCTCGACGGCGACCACTGATGACATGTATAGGTACGACACCATATCTGGGCGGACATGAAGCTCGCCATCCCGTCGCCGCGCTCGCGCGGCCATTCGCACATGAGGTATCGACAGCAATAAATGGACGTTGCAAGCGGTGATCTGGCCTTCCTGCCCTTGGGCGGGACGGGTGAAATCGGCATGAATCTTAACCTCTACCGGTTTGGCGACCGTTGGCTCGCCATCGATTGCGGGATCGGGTTCGGCGGCGCGGCGCATCCGGAAGTCGATGTGATGATGGCCGATCCGGTGTTCATCGCCGAACGGCGGGACCGGCTGGTGGGTCTGGTCATCACCCATGCGCACGAAGACCATATCGGCGCCGTCGCCTGGCTGTGGCCGCAACTGCGCTGCCCGGTCTATGCAACGCCGTTCGCCGCCGCGGTGCTGCGCCGCAAACTGGGGGAGGTCGGCCTGGTCAACCAGGTCAAGGTGCACGTCATCCCACCGGGCGGCACGATCGACCTGAAGCCGTTCGCGCTGCGTTTCATCCGCATGGCGCATTCCATCCCGGAAGCCCAGGCGGTCGTGATCACCACCCCGGCCGGGGTGGTGCTGCATACCGGCGACTGGAAGCTCGATCCGCATCCGTTGGTCGGACCGCCGACCGATGAGGCCGAGTTGGCTGCCCTGGGGGACAAGGGCGTGCTGGCCATGGTCTGCGATTCCACCAATGCGATGGTGGAGGGGCATTCGGGAAGCGAGCAGGATGTGCGCCAGGTTCTGACCGCGCTGATCCGCGGCATTTCCGGGCGGGTCGCGGTGACCTGCTTCGCGAGCAACGTCGCGCGCATGGAATCGGTGGCCCTGGCCGCCCGCGCCGCCGGCCGGTCTACCGCGCTGGTGGGCCGGTCGCTGCGCAATATCGACGCCGCCGCGCGCGAATGCGGCTACTTCAAGACCCTTCCCCCCTTCCTGGGGGAGGACGATATCGACGATCTGCCCGACGAGAAGGTGCTGATCCTGATCACCGGCAGCCAGGGAGAGGCTCGCAGCGCCCTGGCGCGCGTCGCCATGGACACGCATCCGCGCGTGGCGTTGGGGGAGGGGGATACCGTGCTGTTTTCCTCCCGCGTGATCCCGGGCAACGAACGCGCGATCGGCACCGTGCAGGACAATCTGGTCC
Organism: Asaia bogorensis; assembly: GCA_945871455.1. Taxonomy (GTDB): domain Bacteria; phylum Pseudomonadota; class Alphaproteobacteria; order Acetobacterales; family Acetobacteraceae; genus Rhodopila. Next base: position 4,321 of record CAMBXJ010000094.1, on the reverse strand, counting down.
GCCGTGGCGTGGATATCATGACCGACTCGGATCACGCGATCCATGTGTCTGGCCATCCGGCGCGCGACGAGCTGCGGCGGTTGTATGCTCTGGTGCGGCCGAAATACGCGGTGCCGGTGCATGGCGAATGGCGGCATCTGTCGGCACATGCGGAACTGGCGCGCGAATGCGGTGCCAAGCCGATCATGATGGAGGACGGCGACATCCTGAACCTCGCCCCCGGCACGGTGGAGGTCGTTGACAGCGCCCCGGTCGGCCGCCTGGTCCTGGACGGATCGCGCCTGGTGCCGATCAAGGGAGAGGTCATGGCGGCGCGCAGGCGCATGCTATTCAACGGCGTGGTGATGGGCAGCCTGGCGGTGGACGCCGACGGGCGGCTGCGCGGCCAGCCGATGGTCTCGGCCCCCGGGTTGTTCGATGCGGGGGACCCGGAGGCCGATCGCGTGATCGCGGAATTCTCGGCGTCCGTGGCTGATCTGCCGGCCAATCTGCGGCGCGACGACGCCGCCCTCACCGAAGCCGCCCGCACCGCCCTCCGTCGTGCCCTCGGACGCCGCCTGCAGAAGCGACCGTTGGTGGATGTGCATCTGCTGCGGGTGTAGCCGGCGATGAACTGGGTGTCGGGCGTCGTGCTGTACATTATCATCTGGTGGACCGCGCTGTTCGCGGTTCTGCCGATCGGCACGAGGCCCATGACGCGCGCCGATGGCGCGACAGGTTGGCGGGGCGCGCCGGAGCGGCCTCGGCTGCTGATGAAGGTGCTGATGACCACCGTGGTATCGGCGGTGCTCTGGCTTGGCGCGTATTGGGTGATTGCGAGCGACTATCTCAGTTTCCGCGACGGCGTTCTTGCCGGTTAACGCGGATTTGCCGTGAGGGCCCACCAACTCTCGTTATGGTTCGGCGCTGTCGGTCGGTCATCGCCGAGCGATCTGGCACCCCACGCAACCATTTCAATGGTGCGTGCTGAAACAGATGCCTGGGTCAACCCCAGGCGTAACGATCAGAGCGCGGCATTCCGCGCGGATGGAAATTGCGGGAGGGGGCGGACCACAGGAATTTACACCTCGGTCAGGTGGAGGACTCGATCCTCGACCTGCCGGGCGTTTGGCGTTTCCTCCCCAAACTTGGCCCTTTTACGCCGGGCATCGGGGCCATATTCTTGTTAACCAAAGATTACCCCCGAGTCACGCCGTTTCGTTCAAAATACCCGGCTCTGACGTCGATTTTATTGCGTATAAGCGTTGTGCGACGCACAATCGTAAGGCATGGAGGCATTTCCGTCCACGTTCGAGGCGGACGTGGCGGCTGGAACCGTGGCCCGGCAGACCCTGTTGCGGTCGACGTTGGAGCGTTCTTCGGACCAAGACCCGACGACCATGGCCGTCCGGCGCCTCGATGGCCCCTCGAGTCCCGCCGGTTGGCGCCGGATCTTGCCGGATCCGCACCGCGCGCGGCAGAAATACCCCCATCCGCTGAAGGACGTCCATGAAACGCCTGCCGCTTATCCTCGCTCTGGTCGGCCTGCTCATCGTCCTGGTTCTGGTCGGTTACTTTGGCGTCGAAAACGTAACCGCCGCGATCGGCCAGGTCGGTTGGGGCGAGTTCGGCGTGATCGTGCTGTGGCAATTCGTCCTGTTCGTGGTTCTGGGCCTGGCCTGGGACGTCATCGCTCCGCGCGAGATGTTGCGCAGACCCTGGGTGCTGATCTGGGCCCGGATGGTGCGTGATGCCTCCACCAACTGCTTGCCGTTCTCCCAGCTTGGGGGGTTCGTGTTCGGCACCCGCGCGGCGACCCTGCATGGCATGAAGTGGCATACCGCCACCGCGTCCATCGTGGTCGATGTCACGGCCGAGTTCCTGGCTCAGATCGCCTTCGCCGCGATCGGTCTCGGCATTCTTGTGGCGCATGTTCCGGATTCCGCTTTGGCGCTTCCGGTGGTCATCGGACTCGGCGTCGCGTTGGTCGGGTGTGTGGTATTCTTCTTCCTGCAACAGGGGGCGGCGCCCCTGTTCTCGAAACTCGGCAAGCGGATCGCCGGCCGCTGGTTTGACGACGCGCATGATCGGGTGGCCGTCTTGCAAGCCGAATTGAGCCTGATCTACGGCCATACGCCGCGGCTAATCATTGGCTTTCTGCTGCATCTGGCCGGCTGGATCGGTACCGGGGCCGCCGGCTGGATCGCGTTCCAGGCGCTGGGGGTGCAGATCGGCTTCCTGGACGTGCTGGCCATCGAAGCCCTGCTGAGCGCGCTGGCGGCCGCCGCTTTTCTGGTGCCGGTCAATGCCGGTGTGCAGGAAGCGGGCTATGCCGGCCTGGGTATGATCTTCGGCGTGCCGCCCGAGATGTCGATCGCCGTGTCCCTGCTGCGCCGCGGCCGCGACGTGGTGGTGGGCATCCCCATCCTGCTGATCTGGCAGTTTGTCGAGGTCCGCCGCCTGCAAGCCAAGCCCAATGCCGAATCGCCGAACACCCGCCTATCCAGTGCCGGCCCATCCAGTGCCGGCCCATCCAATGCGGATTGACGGCCCCGCTGTGGCGGTCCGACAGTGCACCGGGGAGGACGAGATATGGACGGGCTGCGTTGCACGATCATGCGCGGGGGCACCAGCAAGGCGGTGTTCCTGCGGGAGGAAGACCTGCCTCCCCCGGGTGATGAACGCGACAGGCTGATCCTGCGTGTGTTTGGCTCCCCCGACAAACGCCAGATCGACGGGCTGGGCGGGGCCGATCCGCTGACCAGCAAGCTGGCGATCATCGGCGCGCCACGCGTGCCGGACACCGACGTCACCTACACATTCGGTCAGGTCGAGATCGACCATCCGCATGTCGATTACAAAAGTCTGTGCGGCAATATTTCCTCGGCGGTCGGGCAGTATGCGATCGAGGCCGGGATGGTGCCCGCCATCGAACCGGTGACCCGCGTGCGCGCCTACACCACCAATCTGCGCCGGGTGCTGACCATCGAGGTGCCCGTGCGCGACGGCAAGCCGGTGCGGCTGGGAACCTACAAGGTGCCCGGCGTGCCGGGGACGGGTGCGCGCATTCTGTTGGATTTCGCCGATACCGCGGGGGGCGCCACCGGCTCCCTGCTGCCCACCGGCAATCCGGTGGACGTGCTGGACGTGGCCGGTGTCGGGCGCATCGAGGCCTCCCTGGTCGATATCGGCAACGCCCATGTCTTCGTGCGTGCCCGCGATGTGGGCCTGCGTGGGACGGAAACCCCGGCGGAGATCGATGCGAACCGGGCTCTGCTGGATCGGCTGGAACTGATCCGCGGCACCGGCGCCGTTCGCATGGGCATGGCCAGTTCAGCCGAGACGGCGCGACGGGAAACGCCGGCGACGCCGATCCTGGGGATTGTCTCGCCCCCGGCCGATTATGTCGGGCACCTGGATGGGTTGGCGGTGGCGGCGGATGACGTCGATCTGGTGTCGCGCCTGCTGTTCATGCAGATCACGCACAAGACCTATGCCGGCACTTCGACCGCCTGCACGGGCGTCGCGGCGCGCATTCCGGGGACATTGGTGCATGAGGCGCTGCGGAAGGCGGCGCTCGACCGGGTGGATATCCGCATTGGCCATCCCGCGGGCGTGATCGACACCGAATCGGACGTCGTCCTGGCGGGTTCCGGCCGCAACCACGGCGTAAGGCGTGCGACCCTGGGCCGCACCGCTCGGCGCATCCTGGATGGCACTGTTTATCTGGAGGATTTGCCATGACCGGCGGTGGCACAAATCGGACGATGCTGGCGGTGCGGTGCAACGACTGGGCGCCGTATCGCGAATTGCCGCTGGAAACCGTCCCGGTGCCAGAGATCGAACCCGGGCAGGTGCGGATCGCGGTGCATTACGCCGGCGTGTCCTTCGCCATCAGCCTGGTGACCGAGGGCCGCTACCAACGCAAACCGCCCCGTCCGTTCTCGCCCGGGTCGGAGGTCGCGGGCGTGATCACCGAAATCGGCGAAGGCGTGACCGGGTTTTCCCTGGGCGACCGGGTCTGTGCCGGCATCGACTGGGGTGGCCATGCGGAGGAGGTGGTCATCGATTCCGCCACCGTCTATCGCATTCCGGACTCGCTGCCCTTCGATGTGGCGCCGCAATTGCCGCTGTCTTACGGCACGTCCCACGCCGCTCTGGCCTGGAAGGCGAGGCTGCAACCCGGGGAGACGGTGCTGATCCATGGTGCGGCGGGCGCGGTCGGGCTGGCCGCGGTGGAAATCGCCAAGGCGATGGGGGCGAAGGTGATCGCCACCGCGTCGTCTCAGGCCAAGCGCGATCTGGCGCTGGCGCATGGGGCGGATCACGTGGTGGCGGTGCC